>JAOAHY010000013.1 GCA_026414995.1 Caldisericia bacterium
GCTTGAGGATCATTAGATGTAAAAGTTATAGTGCCGTTATAGTCACCAACTATATTATTCGATCCATCTTTTGCTGTTACAGTAAAAGTTAAATAATCTCCTGCAGTTACATTTAGAGATGATAAATTAATTGTAAAAAATGATAAGTTGCCTCCTGTAACTTGAAATCCAGATGAAGTACCATTAACTGCGCCATCTTGAACTTTCAAAATAGCATTTGTCCATGCTGGAAGGTTATTTCCTAATATAGTAATATTTCCTGTCCCTATACCGTTAACAAAATTAATGGTATAGGGGGCTAGTGATAAAGTTGGTGAAGGAGAAATTGTAATAGAAAAAGCCCCAGTAGGTGTAAAAGTTGTATCTATTAAATTACTTGCGTCAAGTGCTTTTATAGTAATATTAAATGGAATGCCAATTTTTACTTTTGATGGCACAATTACTTCAAAATGTGTGGCTGGGCCACCATAAACTTTTGGGATATAAACTGATAAAAGGGTAAAAATAATTATAAAAGTTAGAAGGACTACCCTTCCTTTTTTCATTAGTTTAAAACCTCCTTTTCTTGTTTCACTAAAAATCCCCTTGTTTATAAACTATTTTTACTATTAAATTTAAAAAAATCAAGGGGAGAATTAATTCTCCCCTGGGTAAGTAATTAAAATTCTTCTTTCCAAAGACCTCCATTCAACTTTTGCGCCAAATGCTTCCATAATAAATCTAACTGGTAAATATACTCTATCATTTTTAATAATAGGTGATGTATCCATCTTATATGGTTTTCCATTTAAAGAAGCAACATTAGAATCTGGTGATAATTTTAAAATTTTCTTTAATCCTTCACTATTTTCAATTGTTATTGTAACAATTCTTACAACTGAGTCCCAATCAACTGTTGCTCCAATAGATTCACTAATAAATCTCAATGGAACCATAGTTCTATTATTATAAATAAATGGTGGATAATCTAAAATTTTTGTGTACTCATTTACTTTTGCTTCAATTTTCCCAATTATTAACTCAATTTTAACCCTTGGATTCCATATAACACCTATACTTTTTCTTGTTGTATTACCAGCCTTATCAATTAAAATAAAATCTAAAACATTTGTTCCTGCTTTTTTGAGTTCAAAACGCCCATCAAATTTTCCATCTTCTCTAATTAAAATTTCTTCACCATTAACCGTAAGTTTTCCTCCTATTTCTCCCTTACCTTTTATTTCTATAATTTTATCATAAACAACAAGCCAAGGTGTTGGATATTCAATAATAAATTCTGGTGGAATTGTATCTCTTATTACTTTTATAACTTCAAAAAATTCATTTCCAGCAATATCTATTAATATAAAAGTTATTGAATTTGTTCCCTCAAAAAGTTCAACTTCTGTTATAAAAGTACCATCTTCTTTTATATTAACTCTTTTGCCTTGAATAAGTAAAATCGAGCTACTTTCTGAAACAGAACCAGATAGTTCAATTTTTTCTTTATTAAAATACATTCCATCTTGAATATTTATTGAATTAATTTTTGGAATTGTCGTATCGACCTTAAAACTTTTTTCTTTTATTTCTTCTTCACTTCCTAATTTATCTTTTGCAAAATAGTACAAAGTGTGTATTCCTTCTGGTGGTGTTAATAGACCTTTATATTCGTTCCAAGGTCCATTATCCCATTTATAAAATATTGTCGGTTCTTTGTCATATTTTGAAGATGAGGTAAAGGTGATAACTGGTGTTGTCTTGTAAAATCCATTCATTCCATCTGGTTCAGGTCTTGATAAGATTATTTTTGTTTCAGGTTGTGGGTAGATAAGAAAAGTTTTTGTATTAATTGGAGTTGGTTCTTTTGATGTATAAACAGTTAAATAATATTCTCCTTCATCGATAAATTTTATATTTGTGTCCTGAGAAATATAAATAACAAAATCTTCTTCTCTTCCAATTGGAACAGGAGTTTGAATTGTTAACATTGATTTGTCTTTTGAAATATTAACTGATTTTGACAATGGTATGCCCTTAATTTTTATTAAATCTTGCTTTATGTTTTGTGGAAGTTCAACTTTTTGTGGAAATTTAATGTAAATATAATCATTTACATTTAATGAACCACCAGGTCCTGTTTTTAAAACAATTTCAAGTGATATTGCTCTTTTTGTTGAAGGTGGAATTGCTTTTGTTGATATAGAAGATAATATTGATTCAATTAAAGTATATGGTGAAGATAAAACTTCTGTTTTCTCTTTTGATGTCCAAGCCCTTAATCTATATTCTCCTGGATTATCAGGATTTTTTATTCCTGCTTCCTTTGAAATAATTATTTCAACTTTTTCTTCATTGCCAACTTTAACTGGTATTTTAATAGTTAAAATTTTATTTGAATTATCAACAACAGGAGATTTTGTTAAATTTATTCCATTAACTAAAATTAAATTTTTATCAATTTCATTTGGAAGTTTTGTATAAGAAGGAAATTTTAAATAAATTTCTTCACCTTCTAACAAAGAACCATGTTTTCCTGTTTTAAAACTAATTTTATATTCTGCTTCAACTTTTGTAACAGGAGGGCTAACTACAACTTTTAAATCAGAAATAATTGATTCAACAATTTTATAGGAATAAGATGTTATAAATGTTGGTTCTCTACTTGTTGCAACTTGAAGAGTATAATCTCCACTTTTTGTTGGATTTTTAATTCCAAATTTATCTGTAAAAACAATTTTAACACTTGAGTTATTTGAAATATTTATTGAAACTTTTAATGTTATTTTTCTTCCTGTTGAAATAATAAGATCGCTTGGATTAAATCCATTAATTGTTACTTCGTTTTTATCTGCAACTCCTGGTATATATGTATCATCAGGAAATTTTATTGTAATTACATCATAATCTTTTATTAAAGCACCTGCAGTGCCTGTATTAAACTCAATGGTATATTTTGCTTCTGTATCAACAACATTTGGCTCAACTTCAACTTTTGGTCTAGAGATAACAGAATAATAAATTGTGTAAGGTAGAGAGGTAACAGGTGTTGGTTCTTTACTTGTATAAACTTGAAGATTGTATGTTCCAGATTTTGAAGGATTTATTATTCCAATATTTAATGGGAATGTTATTATAACAAAAGAGCCATTTGATAATGAATATGGAAAAATTAATCTTATTGTTCTTAAAGAAACATAAGATATAGAAACAGGATATCCATTAATTAATGCTCCAAAATAAGGAGGTCCAAAAGGAATAAAAGTGTCAAAAGGAAAAATAATTGTTACTGAATCAACTCCACCTATCACACCTCCATTTGGTCCAAGATTAAATCTTATATTATATTCTGCAGGAGAACCTGCATAAGGTGGATTTACATCAACTTTTGGTTGGGAAATTTGACTTATTATATAGATATCAGTTATCCCATAAATAGTATATGATCCTCCTGGTGGAAATTGTGCTTTTAGTTGAATATGTCCCCAATCTGTCATTTGAATTGATACATTATCAGTATTAGTGTTCGTTGTTGTAAAAATTGCAGCGCCTGGGTCAGGATCTGATATTGGAATTATAGACCAATCAAATTTATCTTCCCACCCATATAATGTTTGAACTTTTGTTCTTTTGTTTCCATACGCATCGTAACTTTCTGCAACAAAATTTTTAGTTTCACCAACAAAACTATTGTATGGATTAGGTGAAATAATTATATTTTGAATTAAATTTGGAATTACCTTAAAATTATTATTAAAATTTATAATAAAACTTGCTCCTCTTTTTAACTTTAAGTTTCCAATCAAAGAACCTGCTTTTGTAGTATTAATAGAATTATTTATACTAATCACAACTTGACCTGAAGATGTTTGATTTCCAGTAACAGGGATATTTATAATATTTAAAGATTTGGTTATTACTCCAAAAGTTGCTCCTATTGTATTTGTTGTAATATTAATTGTTGAACTATTAAAATTGAACCCCAAAGGAAATGTAATTATTAAAATATCTCCATTTTGAAGAATGGGAAGATTATTATCAAAATTAATTGTAATGCTCCAATTTGCATTAGTTTTTCCTGCTGTATCATCTCCCACTGTAAATTGATTTCCAGGAGTTATTGGATTAAAAGTTGCACCTATAACATTTGCATTTACTTTAATTGATAGAAAACTTATTCCTAAAAAAATTAATAGTATAAAAATCAAAATTCTTTTCATAATATATTTACCTCCTTTTAATTATAAACTTCTTTTACTTCATTTAGTTTCAAAAAATTAGAGATTCTGTAAATAAATTTTGTTCCATTGTATAATTTAAATATGAGTATTGAAATAGAAAAGAAAATTTTAAAAGGTTTTATAGTAGATAGATTCTCTATATCAAAATCTTTATCAGAAGGGTTTAAGGTTGAATATTTTGAAGATCCAAAAACAACAACTATTCTTAATGCAGTTTTAGATATTTATGAAGGAAGAGGAGAAATTGATTATATAGATTTTCAAACAGTTAGAAGGCATCTTGAAAAAAGAGGGGTTTTTGATGATGAAATAAAAAGAACTTTGTCGGAAATAGAAGATATAGAAACACCAGCTCTTGCTCTATTAATGTCTTACATAGATATTTTAAGAATAAGAAATGGAGAAAGAAGATTAATAAATATTTCAAATGAGATAAAAGATTTTGTTGAAAGAAGAGGACCACACAAACTTGAAGATATTGCAACATTCGCTGTAACTATGGCAGAAGAACTTCAAAGAATAGCTCTTGAAAGATTACATAAAAAACTTGTACCTTCTGAAAATATAATTAAAAACATAGTTAGAGATGTTTTTGAAAAGAGAAAATACCATGGATTTTCTCTTGAACCATTTAACTCTTTAAACAAATCTCTTCTTGGCTTAAGACCAGGCTTTTATTATGCACTTGCAGGTGCACCAAGAAGGGGAAAAACAAATTTCTTACTCCATCTTGCTGTAAATATAATAGCAAATGAAAGAGTGCCAGTTTTATATTATTCATGGGAACAAACATCAAGAATTTTGAATTTAAGAATTCTTTCTCAAGAATCAAGATTAAATCCTGTAAAAATTATTTCAGGGGAGTTAAATGAAGAAGAGTTCAAAAGATTTGAAGATGCATATAAAAAACTTCAAGATATTTTTCCGTTTTTATATATTATTGAAGGAAGTAGTAGTGATACTTTAGAAAAAATAGAAGCACATGCTTATAATATTATGCAGAGTCATAGATGTGAAACAGTTGTTATATTTCTTGATTATATACAAAAAATTCCTATTGAATCAAAAGGTTATGTTGTTTTAGAAGAAAAAGTTGATGAAGTTTCAGGTAAAATTGCTATGCTTTCACTTTCTCTTAAATCACCAATTGTTGCAATTTCTGCTCTTGATAAAGAAGGATGCAAATTAGACGAAGAAGGAATTGAAAGACCTACAATGTTCCATTCAACTGGGGGTGGTGACATTGAATATGATTCTGATGTTGCAATGGTCTTAGTAAAAAATCATAAAGAGACGAATGAGTTAAAAGAAAAATTATTAAATCTTGTAAAAAATGGGCAACTTCTTCCAGAGGATATGCCAAATATAGATATAATTGATCTTTATATAGATAAAAATAGAGATGCTCCTGAAGGAACTTCAAATGTTATTCAATATCTATTTTTTATTGATTCAAATAAATTTATTGAAATTGGATACAAAGATCCATCAGAGAAATATACTTATGCAAAAATAAGTGAAATTGTTGAGAGATTAAGAAAAGAAGGTTATTTAAAATTGATAACAAAAGAGGAGCAGATAAAAGAAAAACCAAGATTTTCAGGTTTTGAACCTGTATAGTTGACATAAATTCACTTTTATATTAAATAAATAATTATCTATTTTGTTATTATGGAGGATTTATGCTTGATATCAAATTCATAAGAAGTAACCCAGAACTCATAAGAGAATCACTTAAAGCAAGAGGGTATTCAGATGAAATTTTAGATGAATTTTTAAGAGTTGATAAAGAAAGGTTATCGCTTTTAAAAGAATTTGAAGAACTTAAACATAATTTAAACATTTTATCAAAAAAAGTTGCAGAACTTAAAAAAAGTGGAGAAGATATAGGAGACATTCTTCTTGAATCAAAAGAGCTCTCTGATAAGATTGAAAATATAAAAGAAAAATTAAAAGTAGTTGAAGATAATTTAAATGAGATAGTTTTAAGAATACCAAATATTCCTCATGAAAGTGTACCTAAGGGTATTGATAGTACATATAACATAGAAGTAAGAAGATGGGGAAAAATTAGAGAATTCAATTTTGAGCCTAAAACTCACTGGGAATTAGGGGAAGAACTTAAAATTCTTGATCAAGAAAGAGCAAGTAAACTCTCTGGGTCAAGATTTAGTTTATTTAAAGGATTTGGCGCTCATCTAGAAAGAGCACTTATTAATTTTATGTTAGATTTACATATTAAAAAACATAATTATACTGAGATATTTCCTCCTTTTCTTGTAAGGGGTGAAATTATGGTTGGAACTGGTCAACTTCCTAAATTTGGTGAAGATATGTATAAAATTGAAGAGGAAGATTTGTGGCTTATACCTACTGCTGAAGTCCCTTTAACCAATTTACATAAAGGTGAAATTTTAGAAGAAAGTGAACTTCCAAAATATTATACTGCTTATACAGCATGCTTTAGAAGAGAAGCTGGTGCAGCAGGAAAAGATACAAGAGGATTAATAAGAGTTCATCAATTTGACAAAGTTGAACTAGTTAAAATTGTTAAACCAGAAGACTCTTATTTTGAACTTGAAAAACTTGTAAATGAAGCAGAAGATGTTTTAAAAGAACTTAATCTCCCTTATAGAGTAATGCTACTTTCAACTGGGGATATGTCGGGATTTTCTGCAAGTAAAACTTATGACATTGAAGTATGGATGCCATCTTATGGAAGATATGTAGAAATATCTTCTTGTTCAAATTGTACTGATTTTCAAGCAAGAAGAATGAATACGAGGTTTAGAAGAGAAAATGGAAAAATTGAATTTGTTCATACATTAAATGGTTCAGGAGTAGCAATAGGAAGGTGCTTTGCTGCATTGATTGAAAACTATCAAAATGAAGATGGCTCAATATCAATTCCTGATGTATTGATACCATATTTTGGAGTTGATAAAATAAAAAAAGACTAGGAGGTAGTTATGATTAAAATAATTAAGAATAAACCTTTTTTAAGTAAAAAAAACTTTAATTGTAGAGAATGCGCAACTCCATGTAAATCTGCATGTAAAACATCAATGACAGTTGGTAATCAAAATTGTGAGAGAGATAGAGAAGAAAAAAAATTTGTCTTCTAAACCTCCATTTTTTCATAAATTTTCTTTTTTAGACAGATTTTTTGTTTTTTTTCCTATATCTGGAAGTTTAATTGAAATTGACGAAAAATTTTTTTTAAATTTAAATTATGATAGTGAAATAAAAGATCCCTTTTTTGAAGAAGAGAGAAAATTTTGGGAAAGCTTTGAATTGAGTTTTGATCCACCAAGTAACTTAAAATCTTTATGCCTTCTCATATCACAAACATGTAATATGAAATGTGATTACTGTTTTGTAAGTGAAGGTACTTATGGAGAAAAAGATAGTTTAATGAATGAAGAAATAAGTTTGAAAGCAGTTGATTTTTTAATTGAAAATTCAAAAACTAAAAATATAGAAATTGATTTTTTTGGTGGAGAACCTCTTTTAAATTGGATGGTCGTTAAAAAAACAATTGAGTATGGTAATAAAAAAGCTAAAGAAAGCGGGAAAATTTTAAGATTTTCTTTAACAACAAATGGGATTTTGCTCAATGAAGAGAAATTAAATTTTTTAAAAGAAAATTTTGTTAGTTTAATAATATCGCTTGATGGCCCTAAAGAGATAAATAATATACACAGAAGACTCAAAAATGGTTTAACTTCTTTCGATATAATTATTAAAAATTTAGAAAAATTAAAAGATTATGATGGTTATTACATAAGAGGGACATTTACAAATAAAACTAAAAATATATTTAAAAGTGCAAAGTATTTTTATGAACAAGGTTATAAAAATATTTCTCTTGAACCTGTTATTTTAGAAAAAGACAATTCTTTAAGTTTAAAGGAGAGCGATATAGAAGAAATTAAAATTGAATATGAGAAACTTGGAGAATTAATTTATAAAGAGAAATTAAAAGGAAAAATTTTAAATTTTTATCATTTCAATGTAGATTTATCAAATGGTCCCTGTCTTGGTAAAATGAATTTTGGTTGTGGTGCAGGAGTGGAGTATTTAGCAGTTGATACAAAAGGAGATCTTTATCCTTGCCACTTTTTAAAAGAATTTGAAGAGTTTAAAATCGGGAATATATTTGATGGAATTGAGGAAAATAAGAGAAATTATTTTATTTTTTTAAATGATATTAATTCAAAAGAAAATTGTAAAAGTTGTTGGTCAAAATTTTTATGTGGTGGAGGTTGCATTGCTCATTCATATTTCATAAACAAAAATCCTTTAAAAATACCAAAAGATTTTTGTGAACTTCAAAAGAAAAGATTAGAAATAGGACTTTTTTTAAATAGTATATAATTTAATTAAAACTAATTAATTTAAGGGGTGATAGATGAATGAAAAGATATTAGAAAAAATAGCCCTTGAAAGGGCAGTGATAGAATCAGAAAGGTGTCTTTTTTGTTTTGATGCACCCTGTGAAAAAGGATGTCCAATAAATCTTCCAATTTCAAATTTTATCTATTTTATAAAAAATAAAAACTTTAAATCTGCCTATGAATTGATAAGAGAAAATCATCCCTTAATTTCTATTGCTGGTTGTGTGTGCCCTGAAGAAATTTTATGTCAAGTCAATTGTACAAGAGGAATGATAGACGAACCTATAAAAATCAGAGAACTACATAATTTTTTAACTGAATATTTTACTGACAACCGAAATCTATATCTTCCAGATTATAGATATGAAGAGGTTGCCATAATTGGCGGTGGTCCAGCCTCTCTTTCTTGTGCATTTTACTTAAGAACTTTAGGTTATAAACCAGTTATGTTTTCTGATGAAATAGGTGGTATTCCACTTAAAGAAATTTCAAACTTTAGATTAAAAGATGATGCTCTCAAAAAAGATTTGGATTTTATAAAAGAAAATTTTATATACAAATTTGAAAATAAAAAAATTGAAAAACTTGATGAGGTTTTAGGAATTTATAAAGCGATATTTATAGGAATTGGTCTTTCAGATGAAATTGAACTTCAAATTGATGGAATAGAAAAAAAGGGTGTTTATAAAGGAAGAGAGGTTTTAAGAAAAATTAAAAGAGGTGATAATTTAGAATTTGGAGAAAGAATAGGAATTATTGGTGGAGGGAATGTTGCTTTCGAAATTGCAAATACATTAAAGACAATCTATCCAGATAAAGAAATTTTAATTTTATACAGAAGAGGTGTTAGTGACTTAAAATGTTACCCCGAAGAGTTTAATAGAGCAAAAAAACTTAAAGTAGATTTCTTTTTTGGAGTAATTCCAAATGAGATAGTAGGAAAAGATAAAGTTGAAGGATTAAAAGTTTGCCAGGTTAGTTTAAAAGAAGAAGATAAAGATGGTAGAAGGAAACCTGAAAAAATAGAAGATAGTGAATTTATTATTCCATTATCAGATATTATAATTGCAATTGGTCAAAAATTAGAAGATGAAATATTTCCTGAACTATTAAGAGAAAATGGATTAATAAAAGTTAATGAAAACTATATGACAAACATAAAAGGAGTTTTTGCTGGTGGTGATTGTATAAATGGAGGTGACACAATAACTAGAGCGGCTAATGAGGGAAAGTTAGCAGCATTCAAAATTCATGAATATATGAGGAGGATATAAAAATGTTTATATTAAAAGATTTATCTATAGATTTTCTTGGCATTAAACTTGAAAATCCTTTTATACTTTCAGCCTCGCCATCTACTGATGAATTAGAAATGATAATAAAAGGACTTGAGTTTGGTTGGGCTGGAGTTATTCTAAAGACAACTTCTGTGGAAGAAAATCCTGTTCTATTAAAATATCCAATGATGTCTTCATTTGGATCATATTCAAAAAAAGTATTTGGACTTGGAAATATAGATTTAATTTCAAAATATCATATCGATGAAGTTGAAAAAAGGGTAAAGATTCTTAAAGAGAAATTTCCAAACAAAATGATTGGTGCAAGTATAATGGGGAGTAAAAAAGAAGATTGGCAAAATTTAGTTTATAGATTAAAAAAAGCAGAAGTTGATTTAATTGAATGTTCATTTTCATGCCCCCAAGGAAGCATGGGTGAAGCTCCTGGAAGAATGCTTGCACAATCTGTTGAAGCAACAGAAAAGGTAACATCTTGGGTAAAAGAGGCTGCTGGTGATACTCCAGTTTTAATTAAAATTACTCCTCAAGTTACAGATATAGTTGAAGTTGCAGAGGCAGTTAAAAGAGGTGGTGCAGATGGAATAACAGCAAGCAATACTATACCTTCTCTTCTTGGAATAGATATTTACACATTTGAACCTTATCCTTCTGTCTTTGGTTATTCATCTTATTCAGGTCTTTCTGGTAATGCAATAAAACCAATAACTTTGAGAACAATTGCTGAAATAAAAAGAAATGTTGATATAGTAATTTCTGGAAATGGAGGTGCATATTCATCAAGAGATGCAATTGAATTTATGCTTGTAGGTGCTAGTAATGTCCAATTTTGTACACTTCCAATGGTTTATGGTTTTAGAGTAATTGATGAATTAAAAAGAGGTCTATCACATTATCTAGATGAGATGGGTTTTAAATCACCTTTAGAAATAGTTGGCAAAACAATTGAAAAAATTAAAACAAATGAAGAATTATTTATTTTAGATATAGTTAAAGCAAAAATTGATGAAGAAAAATGTGTTGGATGTCAACTATGTTTTGTAAGTTGCAGAGATGGTGGACATATGGCAATTGAATTACAAAATGGGAAAAGGATACCAAAAGTAAATGAAGAAAAATGTGTTGGATGTGCTTTATGTATGCAGGTTTGCCCTGTTGATGCTATTAAGATTTATGAAAAAAGAGGAGAATTAGAACACTATTTTATAAGAAGATGAAAAAAATAGTTATAAATTTTAAATTAAATGGAGAAGAAATAGTTGATGAAGTCCCTGTTAATAAAACTTTAGTTGAATATTTAAGAGATAATTTACATCTTACTGGAACAAAAGAGGGGTGCTCAAAAGGAGAGTGTGGGGCTTGTACAGTAATAATTGATGGTAATATTTATGATTCTTGTCTTATTTTAATGCCAGAAGTTAATAATAAAGAGGTAATTACAATTGAAGGAATTAAAGACAAGGCTGATTTTATTGATTATTTAATAGATGAAGGTTCATTTCAATGTGGTTTTTGTGCTTCAGGCTTTGTAGTAACTTTATATTCTACTCTTGAAAAAAGAAGGTTAACTAATATAGATGAGTTAAGAGAGGCTATTTCTGGAAATTTATGTAGATGCACTGGGTATAAGAAAATTATTGATGCAATTAAAAAATATTTAGAAAAATTTGAGGGGTAAAATGAAAGAGTTTGAATATTTTAGACCAAAAAATCTTAAAGAAACTTTAGAACTAGCAAAAGAATTTAAAGAAAATAAAAGATTTCTTGCAGGTGGGACAGATTTAATAGTAAGGTTAAAAGAAAATTTAATTAAAGAAGAAAATATAATTGATTTAAAAGATATAGATGAATTAAAAGGAATAAGAGAAAATGGAGAAAATATAGAGATAGGACCACTTGTTACATTTACAGAAATAATTGAATCTGATATTTTAAATAAATATTCACCACTTCTTGTTCTTGCTTCAAAAAAAATGGGTTCACCTCAAATAAGAAATAAGGGCACAATTGGTGGTAATTTATGTAATGCATCACCTGCAGGTGATGCAATTCCCCCAATTATGTGTGAAGATGCCAAACTTGTTTTAAAATCTTTAAATAGTGAAAGAATTTTGAATATTGAACACTTTTTTATTGGACCAGGTAAAACAGTCTTAAATAATGATGAAATACTTTACAAAATTATAATTAAAAAGTGGAAAATTTCTCAATTTGGTTATTTCAATAAACTTGGACAAAGAAACGCTTTAACTATATCTATTGCTTCAAATTGTATAAAAATTGACAAAGATGGTAATTTTATAAAAGATATAAAAATCTCTTTGGGTTCAGTTTCACCAAAAGTAATAAGAGCAAAAAAAGTTGAAGAGGCTATTTTAAATTCAAGAAAGTTAGATGAAAATGAATTATTTAAAATATCTTCACTTGTTGTAAATGAAATCGATCCAATAACTGATGTAAGAGGCTCAAGAGAATATAGAATGGAGGTTTCAAAATATCTTCTTTTTGAGAGTTTATTAATTCTATTCAATTATTCTAAGGAGTAAAAAATGAGTGTAAAAATTGAAAATATAAAAATTGAAGAGGAAAGGTGGATTGGTAAAAAAATTAGACAAGTTCTTTCTGAAGAAAAAGTTAAAGGTGAATTGAAATTTCCATCTGATATTTATTTTGAAAATATGCTTTGGGGAAAAGTATTAAGGAGTAAATATCCACATGCTTTAATAAAAAAAATTGATACTTCAAGAGCTGAAAATTTTCCAGGAGTGGTTAAAGTGTTAACATATAAAGATATCCCTGGTTTGAATGGATTTGGTATAGTTATTCAAGACCAACCTGTACTATGCTTTAATAAAGTTAGATACCTAGGAGATGCTGTTGCTCTTGTTGCTGCTGAGACAAAAGATATTGCCGAAAAAGCAATTGAATTTATTGAAGTTGAATATGAACCACTTCCTGTTGTTGATGATCCTCTTAAAGCAATTGAAGATAATTCACCAAAGGTTCATGATAGCGGAAATATTCACCTTCATACAGTTATAAGAAAAGGCGACATAGAGAGAGGGTTTAAAGAAGCAGATTTAATTATTGAAAATGAATATAGAACTGGAAGACAAGAGCATGCTTATCTTGAACCTGAAAACGGTGTAGCATTTTATGATGAAGAAGAGGATACAATAACTGTTATATGTGGAGGACAATATCCTTTTAGAGATCAGTTACAAATTGCAAGAGTTCTTGCTTATGATCCAAGAAAAATAAGAGTTATAAATGAACCAATGGGAGGAGGGTTTGGAGGAAAGGATGAGATAACAACACAAATTCACCTTGCTCTACTTGCATATTATACAAAAAGACCAGTGAAAATTGAGATATCAAGAGAAGAATCAATTATTTTCTCATGGAAAAGACATCCAATGATTTTAAGATATAAAACTGGTGTAAAAAAAGATGGAACTCTTGTTGCTAATGAAGTTTACATTTATGCTGATACAGGAGCATATGCATCTTTAGGTGGACCAGTTGTAAATCTTGCAGTTGAGCACTCTTGTGGCCCATATAGAATTCCAAACACTCATATAGAAGGATTTTGCATATATACAAATAATGGTGTTTCTGGTGCTTTTAGAGGTTTTGGTGTAAATCAGGTAACTTTTGCTATGGAATCTCAAATGGATGAAATTGCATATAGACTCCAAATTGACCCAATTGAATTAAGAAGAAAAAATATTTTAAAAAGAGGAGAGGAGACAGGTATAGGAAGCAAAATTGAAACAAGCATAGGTTTAAGTAAAATTTTGGATGAAATAGAAAAACATCCTCTCTATAGACAAAGAGAGAAAATAAAACTTTCTTCAAATAAATATAAAAAATTAGGTGTTGGAATAGCAATATCTTATCAAGGAACTGGTCTAGGTGTAGGTCTTCCAGATTATGGAGCAGCAATAATTGAAATGAGAAGAGATGGTGGTTTTAATATTTATACTGGAAGTGTTGAAATTGGTCAAGGCATGAAAACCACACTGAAAATAATTGCTCTTGAATCTTTAAAAATTGTTGATGATAATAAAATTTTTATTTTAACAGGTGATAGTTTTTTATCTCCTGATTCTGGAACAACAACTGCATCTGGAGCAACATATAGAAGTGGAAAAGCAATAAAGATTGCATCTGAAAAAATTATAAAAATTTTAAAAAGAGAGGTTTCTGAAATCTTTAATATACCAGAAAACTATATAAATCTAAGAGACGAAACTTTTTATGATATTAATGGTAAAGAATTAATAAATTATGAAAAATTAGGGGGCATTCTTTATGAAAAAAGAAGACTACCCAGAGTTGAAGGTCATTTTAACTTTCCAACATCAAAAACAAAAATTGAAGGAGCCTTTGGTTTACCACATTTTATTTTTAGTTTTTCTGGAAGCATTGCACTTGTTGAAGTAAATATTTTAACAGGTAAGGTAAACTTAGTTAAAGGTGTTAATTTAATTGATGGTGGAAGAGTTATAAATAAAATTGGTTTTGAAGGACAATCTGAAGGTGGAATTGTTATGGGGATGGGTTATGCATTAATGGAAGATGTAATTATGAAAAATGGTGAATTTTTAACAAAAAATTTTTCAACATATATTATTCCTACATCAATTGATGCTCCATATGAGATTGAAACAATTCCTATTGAAAGTATAGAAGAATTGGGACCATATGGTTCAAAGGGAATTGGCGAAACTACTATGGTTCCAATTGCTCCAGCAATAACAAATGCAATTTTTAACGCTACAAAAGTAAGAATAAACCAAATTCCAGCAATTCCAGAAAGAGTTTTCTTTAAATTAAGAGAAAAAGAAAAGGAGATAAGAAATGAAAATTTTATTTAAAGATGTAACTTATATTGGAACTATGGATAAAGATGAAAGAGAGATTGAGAATGGATTTTTATCTATTGAAAATGGAATTATTAAATATGTTGGAGAAGAGGAACCAAAAGAAAATTTCGATAAAATTATTGATGGAAAAGGAAAATTGCTTCTTCCAGGTTTTATAAATACACACCATCATTTTTATCAAACTTTATTTAGAAATATTAAAGAGGCAAATGATTTAAAACTCTTTGATTGGTTAGTCTTTCTATATGATAGATGGAAATATATAGATGAAGAAGCAGTATTTACTTCAACTGTTATCGCAACATTAGAAATGATGAAAAGTGGAGTAACAACAACGACAGACCATTTATATCTTGTTCCTTATGGAAATACAAAAATTTTTGAGGCACAAATTGAAGCAGCAAAATTAACAAAAATTAGATTTCATCCAACTAGAGGTTCAATGTCGCTTTCAAAAAAAGATGGAGGGCTACCCCCTGATAGTGTTGTTCAAAAAGATGAAGAAATTTTAATTCATACTGAGGAGATGATTAAAAAGTATCATGATAACAAAAAGTATTCTATGTTAAGAATTGCAATAGGTCCTTGTTCTCCTTTTTCTGTAACAAAAAATATAATGGTTGAAAGTTTAAATCTTGCTGAAAAATATGATGTGTTGCTCCATACACATCTTGCTGAAACTCTTGATGAAGAAATTTTTTGTAAAGAAAAATTTGGATTAAGACCAGTTGATTATATGGAATCTCTCGGATGGTTAAATAAAAGAGTTTGGTTTGCTCATATGGTTCATTTAAATGATTTTGATATTGAAAAATTAATAAAAAGTGATGTTGGTATGGCTCATTGCCCAACCTCAAATATGAAATTAGGATCTGGAATTGCAAGAGTAAGTGAGTTTAAAGAAAAATTAAGAATTGGTCTTGCTGTCGATGGAAGTTCAAGTAATGACACTAATAATTTTATACAAGAGATAAGAAATGCACTTTTACTTCAAAGGGTTAAATATGGAAGTAGTTCAATTACATCAAGAGATGTTCTTAAATTTGCTACAATAGGTGGTTCAAAAGTTTTAAGAATGGATGATTATATAGGCTCAATTGAGATAGGAAAGGCAGCAGATATAATAATGTTTGATTTAAATAGATTAGAATTTGCAGGTGGTTTAAATGATCTTATTTCTATTCCTGTTTATCTTGATGCTAAACAAGTTGATTTTTTAATGATAAATGGAGAAATCTTAATTCAAGATGGCAAATTTACTCATGTTGATGAAAAAGAATTTATTGAAAAACAAAATAAAATTTCTAAAAAATTAATTTATAAAATTTAAAAATCTATTTTAGGCAAAACTATACCAATTTGTTTATCGTATTTACCTTTTTTATCTTTATAACTGAATTCACACTCTTCATCACTTTCTAAAAAAATTATTTGTGCAATTCCTTCATAAGCATATACTTTTACAGGTAGAGGGGTTGTATTTGATATCTCAATTGTTACTTGACCTTCCCATTCTGCTTCTATTGGAGTTATATTAACAATTATTCCGCATCTTGCATATGTTGATTTTCCGATACAAATCCCTAAAATTTTTCTTGGAATTCTGAGATACTCAATACTTCTTCCTAAAATAAAAGAATTTGGAGGTATTACACAAGTTTCTCCTTTATAATCAACAAAACTTTTGGGATCAAAATTTTTGGGATCAATTATTGAGTTAAATACATTTGTAAAAATTTTAAACTCATCTGAAAGACGAAGATCATAACCATAGGATGATAGACCATATGAAATTACTCCTTTTTTTATCTGTTTTTCTTCAAATGGCTCAATCATTTTATATTCAATTGCCATTTTTTTAATCCATTTATCACTTTTTAACATCTTTACTCCTTATAAAATCATTTTCAATTTCAAAATCTTCAAAAACTGTTGGAGCATATTCTTTTAAAATTTTTAAAATTTTGATAAAAACTTTTCTAATTTCCCATTGGGCATCTTTACTTCCTCTTAATCTTATCATGTGCCTCAACTCTCTGAAATTTGCAGTCAAAACAATTTCTGTTTTTGTAGCATTTGGAAGAACAAACCTTGCATCTTCTTTTGGTATTCCTAAATTTACTAAACTTTTATATACTTTCTTACAAGTTTCCATAAAATCTTTGTAAATTTGCAAGGCTTCATCTTTTTTTGATATTGTTTCAGGAATAATATAATCAAAATTCGACTCATCAACATACCTTTGTGATTTTTGTGTATAAGATGCAATTCTATGCCTTACTAATTGATGAGAAAAACTTCTTGAGACACCAGAGATTCTAAATGAAGCAACAGCATGTTCTAAAACTGACTCATGACCAAGTTTTAATATCATCCTTATAAATTGTTTGTGACTCTCAGGTGTTATTCGATCAAATGATTCATGAGCGGTCCTACCCGCTTTTTCTATGACTTTTTCTGGTTCAGGAGTTATATATATTAACTCAACTTTCAAAAATTATCCTCTATTTGGAGGTCTTACTATAATTTCCTTAAGTTCTGGTTTTTTCTTTAATTCTTCTTTAAGTGCTTCTTCTCTTGCAGGATTTATATAATTTGGGTCTTCAAAAGAGTATTTGAATTTTGTATGAATATCATATCTCCCCTCAATTAAAGCAACTGTATCTTCAACAAAAACAAGTTCTTCATCTGTTGGAATCACAAAAATTCTAACTTTTGAGCCTTCTCCTGTAATTTCAGTTTCAGCATTCCTTGTTTTTGATATCTCATTTTTTCTTTTATCATAAATAATTCCAAGATTTTCTAAACCATCTAAAGTTTTACCACGAATTAATGGACTCATTTCGCCAACTCCTGCTGTAAAAACAATTGCATCAACTCTTCCTAAAACTGCATAATATGAGCCAATATATTTTTTTAATCTATATGTTTCTATTTCAATTGCAAGCTGTGCCCTTTCATCTCCATCTGCTGCTGCTTTTTCAACATCTCTTCTATCTGTATATTTTCCAGTAATACCTAAAATTCCACTTTTCTTATTTAAAAGATTATCAAGTTGATCAACTGATAAATTCTCCTTTCTCATAATAAATAAATCAATGCCTGCGTCATGATCTCCTGCTCTTGTTCCCATAACAAGTCCTTCAAGAGGGGTTAATCCCATTGAAGTATCAACTGAGATTCCATTTTTAACAGCATTAGCACTTGCTCCATTTCCTATATGAAGACAGATTAAATTTGTTTCAAAAGGATTTTTTCCTAATAAAACAGCTGCTCTTTTTGAAACATATAAAAATGATGTTCCATGAAATCCATATCTTCTAACTCTATATTTTTCATACCATTCATAGGGGAGCGAATAAATATAAGCTTGTCTTGGCATAGTTTGATGCCATGCAGTATCCATAATGGCACAGTGTGGAATATCTGGCAAAACCTCCATTGCAGCTCTTACACCAAGTAAATTTGGAGGATTGTGAAGAGGAGCAAGATCTGATAAGGATTCAAATGTTTTTAAAAATTCATCATTTATAATTGTTGATTTTGCAAATTTTTCTCCACCATGTACCATTCTATGACCAACTCCTTTAATGTTTTTTAGATCTTTTATAACTCCTATCTCTGGGTCAAGAAGAGTGTCAATAATTAGTTTAATTGCAACTTTATGATCTGGACAATCGTGTTCAACTTTGAAACTTCCCTTTCCATTTGCATAGTGGTCAATAAAAGAACCTCCAATTCCAACTCTTTCAACTATCCCTCTTGCTAATATTTTTCTCTCATTCCATCTATAGAGTTGGTACTTGACAGATGAGCTTCCACAATTTAATGTGAGTATGTCCATATGACAAACCTCCTCAAGAAATTTTTATATATCAAAAATAATATCAACTTTATATAAATTATCAACTTTCTCTATTATCATATCTTCTAATGTGCACGCCTTAATCGCATATTTTATTTTATGTCTCTTTTCATCAAAAGTTTCTCCCCAAAATTTACCTTTTATTGAATCTTCATTTAATTCTATTATTTTAAATTCTTTTATTAAAAAAAATTTTGAATCAAAAAGATATATGAATTCATTTAAAAATTTATTAAGAAGCATTTCAATAAATTCTGATTTTATTTCAAAATTTATCTCATCTTTTATTTGAAGACCTTCTTCTTCTCTAATTAAAAAAAGAGCTCCTTCTCCTGCGTTTTCAAAAAGTTCAAGAAGAGTCTTTCCATAAACTCTTATTCCTATATCAGCAGTATGCGGAAAAATTTCAAATTTTTTCATCTCTATAAGCAGCAATTCCTCTTACTTCATCAACTGTATCAGTATTTATCAATTTAACTCCAGATGCATTCCTTTTTTGAATAGGAACTTCTTTTGACTTTATTCTTATAACTTTACCAAATTTAGTTACTATGAATAACTCATCTTTTTCACTTACACTTCTTATTGCAACTACTCCATCATTTTTTAATCTTATACCCCTCATTCCTGTTATTCCTCTATTTTTAAGTGGGATTTCTTTAAAATCTAATCTTTTTCCTTTTCCCTTTTGAGTTATTATAAAAATATATTTATTATCTTCTTCTATATCAAAACTAGCAATTTCATCATTATTTTTCAATTTTAATCCCCTTACACCTTTTGCTCCTCTTCCTTGAGGTTTTAACTTCTTCAATGTAAACTTTGCTATATTTCCATTTTTTGATATAACCACTATATTTTCTTCACCATTAACAACTCTAACTCTTTTTACAAAATCTTCTTTATCTAAATTTATTATTTTAACTCCATTTCTTCTTAAATTCTTTAAAAATAGATTCTCTACCAACTTAACTTTACCTTTTATTGTAAAAAGAAGAAGATATTTTTTATTTAAATCACCTGTGTAAATGGATGTAATTCTTTCATCAGGATGAAGTGGTAATAAAATATGAAGAGCTTCTCCTTTTGCTTTTTTCTCACCTTCAGGAATTTCATAAACAGGAAGAGAATATACCTTTCCAAAATTAGTAAATAGATATAAATTTTTATGGGTTGAAGTGAAATAAATATCTGAAATTTCATCTTCTCTTCCTAATGTAATCCCTTTAACACCCTTTCCACCTCTGTTTTGTGTTATAAAATTATTTAAATTTGTCCTTTTTATGTATCCATCATTTGTTAGAAAAACAATAACCTTTTCATCTTGAATGATATCTTTTATAGATAATTCTTCTATTTTTTCTTCTTTTATTTCAGTTTTTCTCTCATCTCCATACTTTTTCTTTATTTCAATCAACTCATCTTCAATTACTTTAAGAAGTGCGTTTCTATTAGTTAATATCTCATTTAATCTCTTTATATTATCTTCTTTTGTTTTTATATCTTTAATTAATTTTTCAACTTCAATTGACATTAATCTTGATAATCTCATATCCAAAATTGCATTACTTTGCTCATCATCAATCTCTAAAAGTAAATTTAATTTTTTTCTAGCGTCTTCTCTATCTTTTGAACCTTTAATTATTTCAATTACTTCTTCTAATCTATCGATTCCCTTTTTTATACCTGTTAATATTTTTAATTCTTTTTTCTCTTCTCTTAACTCAAAAATAGTTCTTTTTGTTATAACTTCCTCTCTAAATTCAAGAAAAGAAAGAAGCACTTCTTTTATAGAAAGTAGTTTTGGTCTACCATTAATTAAAGCAACAAAATTTACAGGAAAAGAGGTCTTTAGTTCTGTATATTCATATAGTTTTTTTTCAAAAATATTTGTATCAACATTTTTCTTTAACTCAATAACTATTCTTATTCCTTCTTTTGAAGATTCATCTCTTATATCATCAATTTCTTTTAATTTTCCATTTTTTACAAGTTCAACAATTCTTTTTATTAAATTTGCTTTGTTTACATTATATGGGATTTCATAAATTATGTAAGATAAAACTTTCCCAATTTTTTCAAATTTCCCCTTACCTTTAATTATTACAGAACCTCTTCCTGTTTCAAAGTAAGATTTTATTCCATCGTAGTTTAATATGACACCTCTTGTAGGAAAATCTGGACCTTTTAAAACTTTTAAAATTTCATCAATAGACTTATTTCTATCTCTTAAAAGAAGAATAAGTGCATCAATTACTTCATTTAAATTATGTGGAGGGATATTTGTTGCCATTCCAACTGCAATTCCTGTTGCTCCATTTAAAAGAATATTTGGTATTTTTGCAGGAAGAACCTCTGGTTCAAGTAGAGTGCTATCAAAATTTGGTCTAAATGGAACAGTCTCTTTTTCGAGGTCACTTAAAAGTTCTAATGATATTGGTGCAAGTCTTACCTCTGTATATCTCATTGCAGCAGGTGGATCTCCATCTAAACTTCCAAAATTTCCTTGGCCTTCAACAAGCGTGTATCTCATTGTAAAATCTTGAGCCATTCTAACAAGCGCTTCATAAACAGGGGCATCACCATGTGGATGGTATCTACCTAAAGTATCACCAACAATTCTTGCACTTTTTTTGAATGGTGAATTTGGAAGATTTCCCAATTCTTTCATGGAATAAAGTATTCTTCTTTGAACTGGTTTTAATCCATCTCTCACATCTGGAAGTGCTCTTGAAACTATTACACTTAATGCATAAGAAAGATAAGAATCTTTAAGTTCTTCCTCAATTGGAACTAAAACCTCTTTTTCCTTATATATCAAGTTCTTTCACCTCCAGAGCGTGCTCTTCAATAAAGTTTTTTCTTACGAAAACATCTTCTCCCATTAATGTATCAATTATTTCTTTTGCTCTTTCAGCATCTTGAACTTGAACTCTTTTAAGAATTCTTGTTTCAGGATTCATTGTAGTTTCATACAACTCTTCTGGATTCATTTCTCCAAGTCCTTTGTATCTATTTATAGAATATTTAATTCCTTGTTTTTCTAGTTCACTTATTATTTTATCTTTCTCTTCTTCAGAATAGGCATATTTTTTATTTTTTCCAAAATTAATTTTGTATAAAGGAGGCATTGCAACAAAAAGATAACCTTCTTCAATTATTTCTTTAAGATAGGTCCAGAAAAATGCGAGAAGTAAAGTTTTAATATGAGAACCATCAACATCTGCATCAGTCATTATAATTATTTTTTTATATCTTAATTTATTAATATCAAAATTTTCAAAAATTCCTGTGCCTAAAGAAGCAATAATCGATTTTATTTCATTGTTATCTAAAATTTTATGAACTGAAGATTTAATTGCATTAAGAATTTTTCCCCTTAAAGGTAAAATTGCTTGAGTTATTCTATTTCTTCCTTGTTTTGCGCTTCCACCAGCAGATTCACCTTCGACAATAAAAAGTTCAGCTTTTTCAGGATCTTTTTCTGAACAATCTGCAAGTTTTCCAGGAAGAGTTTCATCAAAAAAGACTTTTTTTCTTACAAGTTCTCTTGCTTTTCTTGCTGCCTCTCTTGCCTTTTTACTTAATTCAACTCTTTTTAAAATAGATTTAAGCGTATTTGGGTTTTTTTCTAAAAAACTTATTAAATTGTGGTATAAAAAATCTTCAAACTCTTTTTTTACCCAAGAATTTCCTAATTTAGTCTTTGTTTGACCTTCAAATTGTGGATCAAAAATTTTTATATTTATTATTGCAAATAATCCTTCTGCTGCATCTTCCCATGTAAAAGAATCATCATTTTTCAAGAAATCAAATTTTTTACCTTCTTCATTTAAAAATTTTGTTAAACCACTTTTAAAACCTGCAAGATGAGTGCCACCTTCTGATGTATATATTGAATTAACATAAGATAAAATATTGGTTTTTGTTGTGTTTGTATATGTAAAAATTACTTCAAAAAAATAATTTTCTTTTTCTTCATAAAAATATATTGGAGAAACAGTGCATTCTTTGTCTTTTATTAAATCATCAAAATAAGATTTAATACCTCCTTCAAACAAAAATTCCTCTTCTTTTTGTGTTCTCTCATCAATTAATTTTATTTTTACCCCTTTATTTAGAAATGCTAATGTAACAACTCTTTCTCTTATTATATTATAATCAAATTCTGTTGTTTCAAAAATATCTGGGTCTGGTTTAAATTTTATATAAGTTCCTGTTTTAATATCATTTATCTCTTCTTCTTTTAAATCTGTTATACTAACACCTCTAGAGTAAAATTGAAAATATTTTTTTCCATCTCTATAAACTTCAACATAAAGTTTAATAGATAATGCATTAACAACTGAAATGCCTACACCATGAAGTCCACCTGAAACTTTATATGCTTTACCTTCAAATTTACCTCCTGCATGAAGTTTTGTAAGTGCAAGTTCTATTCCAGATAATCCATATTGAGGATGAATATCTGGTGGAATTCCTCTTCCATCATCAAGAACGGATACAGAGTTATCTTTATGTATAGTAACAATAATATTTTTACAAAAACCTGCCATCGCTTCATCTATTGAATTGTCAACTACTTCAAAAACAAGATGATGAAGACCAGAAGAATCTGTTGAACCTATATACATACTTGGTCTTTTTCTTACACCCTCTAAGCCTTCAAGAACTTTTATAAAAGTTGCATCATAATTATTTCTTTCTTCCATATCCCTTCCTTTTTAAAAGAACTTTTACATCTTTTATGACTTCGAAGCCATATATCTCATTTATTTTATTTTTTATTTGAGGAAATAAATTTAAAAAATTTTCACTCCATGTTGGATGGTCTGAAAAGACAATGAGTGTGCCTTTTTTTACATCTTTTGGAATAATATGGTTTGAAATTAAATTACCTACATATTTCTTCCAGTTTAGAATGATGTCTTTTTCATATATTTTTTTCTTTAAATCTCTCTCTTCTATAAATCTATCTAAAATTTGAGAGAGTCTTTCTAGCATTATCTATTCTCCTTTTAATTCCAAAAAAAAAGTGGAACCCTTTGTTTTAAGTTCCACTGGAACAATCTCCTCTGAAAAGGAGGTTATAATTACCTGATTAAAATTATACAATATTTCTAATAAATTTTCAATTTTTCTCTTATCAATTGTTTCGAAAAGATCATCTATTAATATTATTGGCTTTTTATTCAAAATTTCATTGATTAACTTATAAAGTGATAAAATTAAGTATAAAGATATTTCTTCTATTTCTCCAAGTGAAAAGATATTTTTTATTTCAACTCCTTTATATAAAAAAAGAATATCATCAAGATGTGGACCAATTAATCCATAACCTCTCTCTATCTCTTCATTTTTTGTTTTATTTAATTCTTGAAGAGTAATTACTTTTGGATCATAAATTATATCTATTTTATTTAAATATATATTTAACAGCGCTCCTTTTAATTTATTTATAAAACTATCTCTTTTTTCCTGTATTTTAATTCCTCTATCATAAAGTTTTTCATTTAATGATTCAAGCAGTATCTCAAAATAAAAATTTCCTCTTTCCTCCTTTAATTTTTTTAAAATTGAATTTTTTGATTGTAAAATATCATTATATTCTAAAATTAAATTTTTATATTCTTTATCTATCATAGAGAGGAAATTATCCATAAAACCTCTTCTAAGCTCTGGTTCCTTCAATATAATATCTTTTGTTCTAAAGTTAAAAAAAATTACTGGAATAATTCCAACAAGTTCCTTTTGAGACTGAATTGGTTTACCATTTATTGAAATTAATTTTTTTTTATCTTTATAAATTATTTCAATTTTTATTTTAGAATCATTATCAAAAAAGGTTCCTCCTAAAAAGAAACTTGATTCAGGAAATTTTGGAAGTTCACTCTCTTTTAAATTATTAAATGTATTGCCTGAAGAAAGATAATAAATAGCATTGAGTAAATTTGTTTTTCCACTTCCATTTTTTCCAATTATTAAATTTATTTTTTCTTTAAATTCAAGAAAAAAATCTTCAAAATTTCTAAAAGTTAAAATTTTTATTTCTTTAATTATCATTCAGATCTATATGGCATAATAATGTAAAGATGTTTATTGCTATCTTTAAATGTTACTGGCGATTCACCATCAAAATATATTATTTTAACATTCTCTTCATCCATTGTTTTAATTCCTTCTAAAACCTTCTTATTATCAAGATAGATTTTTTCACTACCTCCTTTACCTTCAATTATTTCAATTTCTTCGACTCCCTCTCCTATATCAATTGAACTTCCTTTTAATATTAGTTGTTTATCTTTTATATCAAATTGAACTTTTCCACTACCTTCTCTTGTAATTAAAAGAAGTCTTTGAAGTGAATCAATTAAATTTTTTCTATTAACAATTATATATTTATCTTCATTTCTAGGAAGAACCATTTCATAATTTGGAAAATTTCCTTGACCTAATCTTGAAACAAAATAAATAGATCCACCTGTATAAGAAAAACTTTTCATAGAAAATGAAAGTTTAACATATTCTTTCTCTTCTAATTCTAATATTCTTTCTAGAACAGAAACACTTCCTTTGGGGATTAAAAAAGAAAAGTTTGCTTCGTCTTTTTTAAAATTTTCACTAACAAAAAAAGACAATCTATTTCCATCTGTTGAGATCATTTTTATATTTTCATCTTTAAATTCAACAAGACATGAAGAAAATTCTAATCGAGTTTTTTGTGGGTCTCCTATAGAAAATGATACTTTTTGGAGACCTTTATATAAAAATTCTTTATTAATAACAAATTCTTTTTCAATTTCATCAATAGTTATAAAAGGGTACTCTTCTTCAATGATTCTTATTTTATATTCTTTTCCATCTGAATTTATATTTATAAAACCTTCATTTTTATTTATTTCAATATCTTCTTTATTGAAAGATCTTATTAAATTTTGAAATGTTTTAGATGATACAAGAAATCTATCAATAGTTCCTTCATAATCGAAATAATATTTTATACCAACTTCGAGATCTGTTCCAACAATTAAACCTTTATTATTTTCGCTATCAATCAAAACATTAGAAAGAATAGGCATTGTTGGAGTTGATTTAATTATTCTATTTAATATTGTAAAACCTTTTAATAATTCCTCTCTTTTAACTTTAAACATAAGTTAATCCTCCTTCTAATTTTTAATATTCTATTTAGTAAATATAATATACTCTGTGGAAAAGTTTAATACCTATAGAAATAATTTTTAATAAAGAAAAAAATATCAACAAATTTTCAATCACCTATCAACAACCTTTTTAAATCTTCAATACAAGCTCTTAAATTTTCATCTTTCTTTAATTCTTTTTTTATTTTTTCAATTGAGTGTAAAACAGTAGAATGGTCTCTTCCACCAAAAATTTCTCCAATTTGTGGAAGTGAATAATTTGTTAATTCTCTTATAAGATACATTGCTATTTGTCTAGGAACAACATAATCTTGTGATCTTCTTTCTCCTTCAAGATCTTTTATAGATAGAGAAAAATAATCTGCAACAGTTGCTTTTATTTTATCAGGACTCAAATCAACCTTTTTTACTTTATCGTAAATACCAGAAAGAACTTTTTTTGCATAATCAATAGTTATTTCCTGATTACTTAATGATGCATGAGCAAGGATTCTAATTAATGCACCTTCTAATTCTCTTATATTGCTTGAAATACTTTCTGCTATAAAATTAAAAACATCATCTGGAACAAATATTTTTTCTTTTTCTGCCTTTTTCTTCAAAATAGCAACACGAGTTTCAAAATCTGGTGGAGCAATGTCCACCATAAGACCCCATTCAAATCTACTTCTTAATCTATCTTCAAGTGTTGGTATCTCTTTTGGTACTCTATCACTTGTTATTACAATCTGTTTATAATTATTATGTAAAGTATTGAATGTGTGAAAAAATTCTTCCTGAGTTCTTTCTTTTCCTGCTAAAAATTGAATATCATCTATTAAAAGACAATCTATATTTCTATATTTTTCATGAAATTCATTCATTTTATTTTTTTGAATTGAATTTATAACCTCATTTGTAAAAACTTCACTTGTTACATATGTTACTTTAAGAGCCGGTTTTGTTTTTATTATATAATGACCGATTGCTTGAATAAGATGAGTTTTTCCTAGTCCAACTCCTCCATAGATAAAAAGCGGATTATAAGATCTTCCAGGATTTTTTGCAACAGCCATACTTGCAGCATGAGCAAGTTTATTGCTTTCACCTACAACAAAATTTTCGAATGTATAATTTTCATTTAAACCGAAAGAATTTTTTTGTTCTATTTTTAGTTCTTCCTTTTCATCATCATCTTTTTTTAAAACAACAAATTCTATATCAATATCTTTTCCAGCAACAGCTCTTAAAACTTCCTTTATTAATGATAAATAGTTACTTCTAAGCCAATCTTTTGCAAACTCAGATATAACTCCAATTTTTAATTTTTCATCTCCTTCTTCAACCACTTCTGTTGTTTTAAACCAAGTTTCAAATGATGGTTTAGAAAGATAATCTTTAATTATTGCAAGAGCTTTTTCCCATATTCCTTTCATATCTTTTCCACATTTTCCACAGTTGCTTGTGGAAAACTCTTTTCAAAATTTCAAAAAAATTTTACATGTTTTCCACAAGCAACAAAATTGCTTTATTAGTATATAAAATTTTAATTTTATTTTCAACATAAAAACCAATGAAATTATAAATCTATTTTTTAATCATTTTATCGTTAAAAAGTTGTTAATTAAATTTACTTTTCTTCTTTTCTATCAAGTAGTGCTTGAATTAAAGAAGAGTCATCTATAGATTCAAGATATGTTGTTCCTGATATTCCTCTTGCAAGTGATGAAATTTTTAAATCATATTTTTTAAGAATTTTTTTTATATATTCTTTTGTAATATCTCCTTCCCATGTTGGAGATAAAGCAAAAATTACCTCTTTAACATCTCCACTTTTAACTCTTTCTTCAAGGGAACTTATTGTAAGGTGCTCTATTCCAAGACCTTGTGTAGTGGAAATATGCCCTCCTAAAACATGATATATCCCCTTATAATAACCCAATGATTCTATTCTAATTAAATCCTTTATATCTTCAACCACAAGAATTATTGATTTATCTCTAGTTATATCTTTACATATTAAGCAAGTATCTTCATTTTCAGCTAAATTAAAGCAAATTCTACATGTTTTAACATTTTTTCTTAAATTTTTAATACTTAAAATTAATTCATCTACTAAATCTTCTTTAGTTCTTAATAAAAAAAGGGAAATTCTTTCTGCGCTTTTTGGTCCAATCCCTGGAAGTTTAGATAAAATTTCAATTAATTTGTTTAAACTTTTAGGATATTGATACATATTTATAAAATATTTTTTAATATTTCTTCAGATATTTTATAAAACTCTTTTGATGATAATGAGTCAGGTTCTAATAAAACAATTGGAAATCCACTATCACTCCCTTTTCTTATATTTATTTCAATAGGAATTTTCCCTAAAAGAGGAACATTAAAATATTTACTCAATTTCTCTCCACCACCACTTCCAAAAATTTCATATTTTTGTCCTGATTCAGGACAAATAAAATAACTCATATTTTCAATAATTCCAATAATCTTTACATTTAATTTTTTAAATGCAATGGCAGATCTTGTAGCATCAAGAATTGAAACATCCTGTGGTGTTGTAACAACTATAACTCCATCTATAGGTAAAGAGCCACCAACTGTTAAAGTTTCATCTCCAGTTCCAGGGGGAAGATCAATCAACAAAAAGTCAAGTTTATCCCATAAAACATCATCATACAACTCTTCAATTGCTTTTGAAATAATTGGACCTCTCCAAAGTATTGGAGAGTTGTCTTTTTCAATAAAAAAGCCAATAGATATAACTTTTATTCCATATTTTTCTATAGGCAAAATTTTTCCATCTAAAACAGTTGGTTTTTCATCTATCCCTAACATAAGTGGTATATTTGGACCATTTATATCAGCATCAAGAACTCCTACTTTTAAATTCTTTTTTGAAAGTGAAACAGCGAGGTTTGTTGTAACAGTTGACTTTCCAACTCCGCCTTTCCCAGAAGCTATTGCAATGATATTTTTTATTCCCCCTTTTCTTTTTTTAAAAAAGATATTTAATTTTAAAGCATCAATCTCATCTTTACTCATTATCTTTAGATTTATATTAATATTCTCAAAGCCAATCTCTTTTAATTTATTTTCAACATCTTTTTTTATTTTATCTTTTAAAGGACAATCTCCGAAAGTTAGAAATAGATCAAGAGAAATTTTTTTATCATTAATTTCTAAATTTCTAATCATATTTAATTCAATAATACTTTTATTTAATTCAGGGTCTTTAATTTCTTTTAATTTTTCAAATAATTCCTCTTTTGTCAATTATCCTCCTACTAATCAAAAACATACCTTTTAAAGTTTGCTTTTTTATTAAAAATTATATAAAGATATATGCCTTTAAACATAATGTCTGTTGCCATAGCAACCCATGCGCCAAACATACCAAGAGTTAATATTTTCACCAAAACAAATGCAGCGGGTATCCTAATTAGGTACATACCAATAGTTGTTGCCCAAAAAGGAGAAGAAGTATTTCCTCCCCCTCTTAAACCGCCCATAAAAATTAAAACCATTGCAAAGAAAGGTTGTGCAATTGAAATTATTTTAACTGCAATTCTTGCATAATTTATAACACTTCTCTCATCAGTAAAAATTCTTATAAATAAATCTGGGAAAAAGAATAAAAGAACACCAACTCCACTCATAATTAGAAGTGTAATTTTTAAAGAGTTATATGTGTATTTTTTTGCAAGATCTTCATCTTCTTTTCCTATAGCTTTACCAACAAGAGTTGTTGTTGCATTTGTGAAGCCAAAGCCTGTATTAAAAGAAAGGGATTCTATGTTTATTGCAATTCTATGAGCAGCAAAAGCTTCTGTTCCAATTCCAAGAACAATATTACCAAAAAATAGATTTCCAAAAGAAAACATAAATCTTTCAAGAGATGCTGGAAAACCTATTTTAAACATATTTTTTATAATTTCAAAATTTAACTTAGTAAATTTAAAATCTACATAAAAACTTCTTTTTTTATTAAAAATCAAAACAAGATAAATTAAAAGAGCAACTCCTTTAGAAAGAGAAGTTGCAATAGCTGCTCCTTTAACACCCATTGCAGGAAATCCAAATTTACCAAAAATTAATACATAATCAAGAAAAACATTAATAGTGTTTGAAATTAGTGATAGATAAAATGGAGTCTTTGTATCACCTATTCCTCTAAAAATAGCACCAAATATTATTGGTGAAACAAAAACAATTGAAGGAGTAATTATATAAAAGAAGTAATCACCAGCTAATTTTTTTAAAGCAACTTCACCACTAAATAAATAAAAAACTCTATATGAGAATAAAATACCAAAAATGAAAAACAAAATCGATAGAAAAATTGAAAAATATATTCCCTGCCAAACTATATCTTTAGTTTTCTCTATTTTTCCAGCACCATAATTTTGTGCAACAAGTACATTAACACCAATATTAATTGCAACCATAAGAGCAAGAAAAACAAAAATTAATTGATTTGCGAGCCCAACTCCAGCTAGTGAAAGAGCTCCCAATCTTCCAACAAATGCCATATCAACAAATGAGAATACAGTATGTAATAAATTCTCACCAACTGCTGGAATAGATAGATTTAATATTTCTTTGTTAATATCAACATCTTCTTCTTTAAAAATTTTCTTATGATTCAGTAATAACAAATTCATATCAATCTTTATTTATATTAATTTAAAATAAAAATTTGTCAACTTTTTAAATGTGTGATATTATATATTAGATTTTCTTTAAAAGAAGTCTTTTACTACTCAAGGAGGAATAAGATGAGAGAGATTAAACTTGTTGAAAACAGTTTTTTAAGGAATGATTTACCTCAATTTAAACCAGGAGATACATTAAGGGTATATATAAAAATAAAAGAAGGCGGAAAAGAAAGAATACAAATTTTTGAAGGAATATGTATTGCAAGAACTGGTGGAGGAATAAGAGAAACATTCACAGTAAGAAAAGTTTCATTTGGTGTTGGTGTTGAAAAGATATTCCCACTTCACTCCCCATCAATTGATAAAATTGAAGTTGTAAGATTTGGTGATGTTAGAAGAGCAAAACTCTATTATCTAAGAGAACTAAAAGGTAAAAAAGCAAGAGTTAAAGAAAAGATAAAAACAAAGAAAATTTTTGAAGAGATATTAACTGAAGAAAATCAGGAAGAAACAACTAATAATGAAGAAAATTTAAATTAATTTATGAATAAAGTTGTAAGAGAAATTATTAGTTGGATTCTTACTTTTGTTATTGCTTTTGTCTTAGCATTTGGAATAAGAACATTTATATTTGAACCATATAGAGTGCAAATGTCTTCAATGAACCCAACTTTGTATGAAAATGATCTTATAATGGTTAATAAACTCATCTATAGATTTAGAGATCCTAAAAGAGGAGAAGTTGTTATTTTTAAACCACCTTATGGAGATAAAGATTATGTAAAAAGAGTTATAGGTCTTCCAGGCGAAACAATAGAAATTAGGGATGGTTTTGTTTATATAAATGGAAATAAATTAAATGAAAGTTATATAAAAAATTCTACCCCTGGGATTTATGGACCACTTGAAATTCCAGAAGGAACTGTTTTTGTTATGGGAGATAATCGAGGGAATTCCCTTGATTCAAGAGAATTTGGACCAATTGATATAAAAACAATAGATGGTAGAGCGGATTTTGTATTTTGGCCTTTAAATCATATAAAAAATTTAAACAATGTTAAATGGTGATAAATTATATATTGGAATTGATGAAGCTGGAAGGGGCGCTATTGCTGGGCCACTTGTTGTTGCATCATTTTTATACAATAAAGAAATACCTTTATTTGTAAAAGATTCTAAAAAATTATGTGAAGAAAAAAGAGAAGAGATTTTTAACTATTTTTTAAATGAAAAATTTTCTTTTGGAGTTGGTATAGTTAATCCTTCTTATATTGATAAAGAAGGAATAATTGAAGCCTTAAGATTAGGCATTGAACTATCTATAAATTTTGTATTAGGTAAAGAATCTACAGTTTATTGCGATAAATTTTTTGTTAATTACAAAATTTTTGAAAATTATTCTCTTTATTATGGTGAAAAAAAGAAAGATTTCGAAATTATAATTTTTATAGATGGAAATACACCTTTTTTAAATAGATATAAAATCATTTCAATTATTGATGGAGATAATAAAATTCCTTTAATTAGCGCTGCATCAATTGTAGCCAAAGTAATAAGAGATAAAATAATGATGAAAATAAGTAATATTTATAAAGATTATGAATTTGAAATAAACAAGGGATACGGAACAAAATCACATTTTGATAAATTGAAATCTCTTGGTTTTACAAATTGTCATAGAAAAACTTTTTTAAAGAATTTTATAGGAGGTAATTTATGAAAATTGGCCTTATTCCAATAAGTTCAGATGAATCTAAAAGAGCTCTTGAATTAAATTTTTTAAATGAAGTTAAATCTTATTTAGAGAAAAAAGGATTTCATTCTGAAGAGGTGAAAGAAAGCGAAAAATATGATTTTAATATATTTATAGTTGTTACAGGTGGAAGTGAAAAGAAGTTTTTAGATTTACACAAAAAATTAAGACCACCATATTTTTTTATTGCAAATAAATACAACAACTCTCTTCCTGCAACTATGGAAATAATAGCTTATCTTAAAGGAGAAGGTAAAGTTTTTTTATGGGATAAAAAAAGTGAAAAAAAAGATTTATTAAGAGCACTTAATGTACTTTCAATTAAAGAAAAAATTTTTGGTAAAAAAATTGGACTTATTGGCAATCCTAGTTATTGGTTAATTTCATCTACTCCAGAATTTAAATATGTTAAAGAAAGATTTGGAATTGAAATAGTAAATTATCCTATAGAGGAGATAATTGAGAGATTTAATAAAGAGGAGATAGATAGTGAGGTTGATGATGCTATTAAAAATTTAAAAAAAAGAGCAATAGAATTAAAAGATATAGATGAAGAAGATATAAAAAAAGCATTTAAATTTTATAAATTATTAAAAGATGTAGTAATAAAAAATAACTTTGATGCAATTAGTGTTGAGTGTTTTAGAATAATAAAGCCTCTTGATACTACAGGTTGTCTTGCTCTTTCACTTCTTACAAGTGAAAATATTATTTCTGGATGTGAAGGTGATATTCCATCAACATTAACAATGTATATAGTTAATAAATTAACTAATAAACACCCATTTATGGCTAATATTGCATCAATAGAAAGAGAAGGAGAAAAAACTACTGATTTGATACTTGCTCATTGTACAGTGCCCATTTCTCTTGTAAACTCATATTTACTAACAACACATTTTGAAACAGGGAAAGGAGTTGGAATAAAAGGATTTTTCAACAAAGAGGTTGGTACATTAGTAAGAATTGGTGGAGAAAAACTAGATAAAATATTCTTTTCAAGAGCAAAAATATTAGACAATTTAAGAGAAAATTTTATGTGTAGAACTCAAATTAAAGTTAAAGTGAATGCGAAATTTGACTATTTCATCAAATATCCTCTTGGAAATCATCACATATTTATTCCCGGAGATTATACTGAAGAATTAGAGATGCTTTCAAAAATCTTTAATCTTTCTTATTACTCCCCTCAATCCTTAAAGGATTAACAAGAAAAAGGCCAAGTATAATAAAAATTCCTCCTATTAAAGATAAATTAGAAAGTTTTTCTTTTAAAAAAACTATTCCACTTATTGTTCCAATTATTGGATTTAAATAAATAAATGAACTTGCAGTTGAGGCCTCTTTGTATTTTAAACCTTTATACCAAAATATATAACCAAAAAGAATTGAGAGAAAGCCAAGATAAAATATAGAAATTAGTGTTAAGTGATTTATGTTTAACAATTCTTTTATATTTGAGGTTCTTATAAAAGGAAATAGCATTATTGTGCCTATAAATATAATCCAAATTGTTGTATCTAAGGGGTCATATTTTTTAAAAAGAGGTTTTGACAAAATAGTTGAAGTAACCCAAGATAATACTGATAGTAAACTAAAAAAAGCACCTAAAAAACTTTCTATTTTAAAACCATATGATATTCCATATGTTAAAAAAATAACACCTACAAAAGAAATAAATAGACCAAATCCTTTTTTAATAGATATTTTTTCTTTTAAAAATATTGAAGATAAAAAGGTAGTTAAAACTGGATTAAGCCCTGATATAAGAGATGCAGTTGAAGCATTTATTAATGTCTCTGCCTTATTAATTGAAAGATGATAACCTGGAACATTCAAAAATGAAAGAAGAATTATTTTAATAATATCCTCTTTTTTTATAATTTTAATTTTATAAAGTGAGGGAAAGCAAAACAAAAAGGGAAAAATAATAAAAAACCTTGATGCTGCTAAAGATAAAGGAGAGAGTTCTCTTGTTGCAATTTTTATCATAACATAAGAATTTGCCCAAATAATTAACACTATAAAAAGCATAAGATTTATAAAAACAACTTTTTTCATAGATTTTTAATTATAATACAAAAATTTAAAAATCTTATTCTTTTTCTGAAATAGTTATTCCTAAAATAATTAAAATTGCACCTAAAATTTCTAATGTTTTTGGAATTTCATTAAAAAATATTATCCCAAGTAAAGTAGCACCAATAGGTTCTCCAAGAATTGTTAAACTTATAAAAATTGGCGAGAAAAATTTTAAAGAAAAATTTATGATTGAGTGTCCAATTACTTGTGGTAAAAGTGCTATTAAAAATAAAAGAAAAAACTCTCTTTTTTGTAAATATATAAGATTTTCTTTTAATATTAAAGATAAAGATAGTAAAACAAAAAAACTTATTAAATAAACTCTAAATATTATATTTATTAAATCATATTTTTTTCTTAATGAATAATTTGTAATTATATAAAGTGATGCAAAAATTGCACCAATTAGTGCAAGTGAATTTCCTTTTATATTTGCTGAAAATTCTCCGACATAAGACATAAGAAAAATACCAAATATTGAAAGAATGATTGCTAAGAAAGTTTTAATTTTTAATCTCTTTTTAAATAAAAAATATGAAAAGATTGAAACAAAAATTGGATTTGTTGTTACAAGAACTGTTGAACTCATAATTGTTGTAAATTTTAATGAAGTAATCCATGTATAGAAATGTAATGCTAGAAAAATTCCTGATAATAAAAACAAATAGCCTTCTCTTTCAATCTTTTTCTTTTTTAAAATAAAAATTGGAAGTAAAATAAGTGAACTTATTCCCATTCTATATGTTGCAATAACAAGTGGAGTTGATTCTGACATTTTTATAAATATTGCTGAAAAAGAAATCGTTAAAATTCCTATAAATAATAAAATATAAAGAAACCATTTTTTCTCCATAAGTTAAATTATAATATGATATAATTTAATTCCTATGGAGAGTTTTGATGTAATTGTGGTTGGTGGAGGACATGCTGGTTGCGAAGCAGCGCTTGCCTCTGCAAGAATGGGGGCTAAAACACTACTATTAACAATAACAATAGAATTTATTGCACACCCTCCATGTAATCCAGCAATAGGTGGTGTTGGTAAAGCACAAGTTGTAAGGGAAGTTGATGCTTTAGGAGGAGAGATTGCAAAAAATGCAGAAAGATCACTAACTCAAATTAAACTTCTAAATACAACAAAAGGACCTTCTGTTTGGTCATTGAGAGTTCAAATTGATAAAGCAAAATATAGAGAGGAGATGAGAAAAGTTATTGAAAATGAGAAAAATCTATATTTAAGACAGGGATTAGTTGAAGAACTTATAATAGATAAAGATAAAATTTCAGGGGTAATTACAAAAACAGGTGAAGTATATTTAGGAAAAGCAATTATTTTAACTCCTGGAACCTTTTTAAGAGGTATAGTTCATATAGGAAAAGAGATGATTGAATCTGGAAGATGGGGAGAACTTCCATCAATTGGTTTAGCAGAATCTTTAAGAAGAATTGGTTTTTCAATTAAAAGATTTAATACAGGAACTACGCCAAGAGTAGATATTAATTCAATAGATCTTAAAAAACTTGAAATTGATGAAGGAGAAAAAATTCCTCTTTCATTTTCATTCGAAACTAATCCTAAAGTTTGGGAAATACAACTACCATCTTATAAAGGTAAAACAAATGAAAACACAATTGAAGTTACTAGAAAATATCTAAATTTTGCACCCTCTGTTCTGGGGTTAATGGTTAAGGTTGGTCCAAGAACTTGTCCTTCAATTGAAGAAAAAGTAAGATGGTTTCCTGATAGAACAGAACACACATTTTTCCTTGAGAGAGAAGGGTTTAATACAAGTGAAACTTATGTTCAAGGTATGTATATGAGTGTTCCATACGAATATCAAATTGAAATTTTAAAAACTCTTCCTGGATTTGAAAATGTAAAAGTAATAAGACCTGGTTATGCAATTGCATATGACCTTATAGATCCAAGAGAACTTCTTTCAACTCTTCAAACAAAAAAGTTTGAAAATCTTTTTCTTGCTGGACAAATAAATGGAACAACAGGATATGATGAAGCAGCAGGTCAAGGAATAATTGCTGGAATAAATGCAGCTCTTTTTGTTCAAGGAAAAAAACTTATTGTTTTAAAAAGAGAAGAAGCATATATAGGAGTAATGATTGATGATTTGATTAATAAGGGAATTGATGAACCCTATAGAATAACACCATCTCATGTTGAATATAGAATTTTATTAAGACAAGATAACGCAGATTTAAGATTAACTCCTATTGGATATGAAGTTGGTTTAATTAGTTTTGATAGATATAAAAAAGTTTTAGATAAAAAAGAAAAAATTAACTCTCTATTAAATATTTTAATTAATAAAAAAATTACACCATCAATAGAAAACAATGAGCTTTTGAAATCAATAGAAGAAGATACAATAAATACACCATATTCTCTTTTTGATCTTTTAAAAAGACCTTCATTTAATATTGAAAAACTTAAGAAAATATTCCCTGAAGCAGAAAATTTTTCAGATGATATTCTTTTTGAAGTGATGATAGAAGCAAAATATTTTGGTTATATTAAAAGACAACAAAGGGAGATTGAAGAGTTAAAAAAATATGAAAAAATAAGAATTCCTGAGGATATAAATTATAATCTTGTCCCAAACCTTTCAAAACAAGCAATTGAAAGATTAACTTATTATAAGCCTAAAACATTAAAAGATGCAAAAGAGATTACAGGAGTTACTCCAGCTGACCTTGTAAATTTAATTATGTATATTGAAAAAAAGGATTATAAACCAAAAGAAAAAGATTTTGATCAATAAATATAAAACTCTTTTTCAAAAACTCCTAATTTTTCACCATATATATTATAAACCTGAAATATTATTTTATGTTTTCCTATTTTTTTCTCTCTATATTTAAAAATAAATGGTTTCTCAGTTATTATTTCTTTCATAACACCATCTACTAAAACTATAATAGAAAAAGCATCTTCAGGTGGATCAATTAATGTAAAAATTATTAGTTCATTTGCTTTTGGTTTTTCTGGTTCAATTTGAATAAAACTTTCTTTTATCTCTTTTAATACAGATACTCTTAACCCACCTTTCCCTTTAAGAGTTCCATCTTTTCCCCAAAGATAAACTGAAATATAGTATTCACCACTTTTTTCAGGATACCACATATATTTTAATGGTGGAGAATCTATAAAGGTTTTTTCACCATTTATATCAATTTCAAGAGTGTCACCAATTTTAAAATCTGTTTTTATTTCTAAATCTACCACCTCTTTTTCATATATTTTTTGAGGAACTATAATTTTTATTTCTACAAATTCATAACCTAGACCTGTACAATAATTCTTTGGAATATCATCTGGATCATAAAATATTTTAAGAATTTTTTCTTCTTCAATAAGATTTTTAGGAGCAAGAAGTTTTTCATTTTCTTTACAAACATAAACTTTATATTCTCTATGATAATTACACACTGGAACACTTTTTCCTAAAATAAAAAGGTCAACTCTTCCACTTTTACAAAATGAATTTTTAGTTAAACCTGTTTTAGTGCAGTAATTTCTATAAATAACTCTCTCTGGCCTTTCCCAATCAGTTGGATTTTTTATTTTTATAAGTTCTTTAAATATATTTCTCCATATC
>JAOAHY010000014.1 GCA_026414995.1 Caldisericia bacterium
CTAGTAACCCTATCATTAAAAAACCATCTTTTTCTTTAAACAAATAAGGGATTTTTAACAGTTCTTTTTGCTGTAAGGAATAAACCACTCGAGAGTAGTTTAATATTTTTCCCTCAAGATTTAATTCCAAAATTCGAGGACCCTCTATACTAACCCAGCCTCGATAAAAAATTGAGGCCACTATTTTCTCTTCTAAAACAACAAAGTCATCAGGAAACTCCCTCTCCTCAGTAGAATACACTCTCAACCACTCATAATCTGCTTTAGGTTTTTCATTGGCAAAACCATTTACTCCTACTAAACTCAAAATGACCGCCATCAGTAAAACCATAAATCTTTTCATTTCATTCCCCCTTTCTAATCTTCCAAATATTAAGCGAATATTAAAAAATATTTAATTTTCAAGTTTCTATTATATATTATAATGATAAATTAAATTTTTGCTAAATTTGTTAAATAAAAATAAAAATTGACTTAAATTTTTAAGATTTGATATTTTATATATAAGAAATAGAATTAAAATATGAAGAGTCTTGTTTCATCTGGTGGAGTTTTGATTAATAAAGAAAAGGTTCTTATTTTAAAAAGAGATAAAACTTGGGTTTTTCCTAAGGGAAAGGTTAAAGATGATGAAAATTTAATAGAAACTGCAAAAAGAGAAATTTTTGAAGAAACAGGCATAAAAGTTGATAAACCCATATCATTTTTAGGAACCACAAAATATAAGTATAGACAGAATAATGAAATTTATAAAAAAGAAGTTAATTATTTTTTATTCATAGTTGATACATTCAAAGTTAATTTAGAAAATAGCTTTATTGGTTATGGTTGGTTTTATTTTGATGAAGGACTAAAAATTTTAACATATAAAAATGATAAAAAAATTTTAAAATTAGCAATAAAAAAATTAAGGGAGGCCTTTTAAAAGGCCTCCCTCTTTTTTGTTAATTATTAACTTTAAATTAGAAAATAAATTTTACATTAACTGTTACCTGCACTGATAAAGAACCTTCAAATATAGGAGTTGTTGCTTCTGGTGTAGGCATTGTTTTTAAGTCATATCTATACACTGGATATGATACATCTGAAATGTTAATTTCTTGAACTCCTTTAATTTTTTCTTCAACAACCTTCAATGCAACTTCTGCTTTTTTCTTTGCATCTTGCATTGCAAGTTCTATTGCTTTAAGTTTAAGTTCGTTTTTATCTAAAATATCAAATGTTATTCCAGAAACTATATTTGCACCATTTGATGTTGATGTATCAAGAACTTGACCAACAAATTTTGTATCAAGTTTACCATCTTGGGTTTTCTTAGTAATTTTTATATTGAACATATTCCTTACTTTGTATCCAGTTACTACTGGTGGTTCTTTTTCTGGATAAAAGTAAACAGGGTATACAGAATATTCTATAGTTTCTAACTCATCTTCTTTAACACCTAATTTTTGTAGTGCTTTAAAAATTTGATCCATAATTTTTGCATTTTCTTCTGCTGCTTCTTTTGCTGTTTTTCTTTCTGTTTCAACTCCTACACTTACATAAGCAACATCTGGTTTCGCATAAATTACTCCTTGTCCTGTAACTGTTACAAAATTTTCTGATGATACATTTGACACATTGCTCACCTCACTTTTTCCAAAACTTACACCTATAAGTGAAAGTCCTAAGATTAAAACTGAAACCAAGAAAAGAGTCATTACTTTCTTCATAGTTTCACCTCCTAATTATTTAAACTAAAATTTTTATAAAAAGTTTCAAAATTTAAAGAAATATTAATATGGGTAAATAAAATACAAAATTTTATTTTGAACAATATCTAAAATTATTATCCAATAACCTCTATTTCCTAAAACTTTTATAAGATATAAATTATCTTTAATATTTATTGTTGATTCAATGTTATTTTCATTTATGAATTCAAATCTTATGTCTTCTTTAAAGATATTCAAAATTTTATTAATTAAAATTTTATCAAAGGTTTTCAAATTCTCTGCTGATTTTAAAACTTTTTCTAAGTCAATATAATTTTCTTTTAAAAAGTTTTCATTAAATAATATTTTTTGAAAATTCCCCTCTTTTTCAGATATAATTACTCCACTTTTATATTTTTTTATCGTAGTTCCATCATTTTTTATTTCAGTTGATTCAATTTCATCATTTAAAATTATTTTATTTATCTCCTCTTCATAAACAACATTCATAGTTCTAAAAAGTTCTGGTTTTTGAATTAGTGCGCTTTTTCTTAAATATATATTTTTATATATAAATATTGATGGAATAATTATAAGTAAAATAATTACAGCAAAAGAGACCGCTTTTCTATAGAAAAAGGCCCTTTCTATCTCTTTTCTTTTATCATAGAGATCTAAGAGTTTTTTCTTAAGGCCTCTCTTAAACTCTTCATCTTCAATTTCTACTTTTTTAACACTTTCTAAAAATTCATCAAATCTTTCCATCATACTTATAAACTAAAATATTTTAAAAAAGTTTCATCTTTTTTTAAAATATTTTTTAACTTTTCAACACCTCTTCTAATAATAGTTTTAACACTATTTTCATTCATATTTAAAATTTCGCTTATTTCTGAAATTTTTTTCTTTTCTAAATATCTTAATGATAAAACTGTTTGATATTTAATTGGTAAATTTAAAATTGCTTTTTGTATAATATAAAACTTTTTTTCATCTGTAATTGAGTTTAAAAAATCAACTTTCTCTTCACTATCAAGATTTTCTTTTAAAAGAAGTTTACCTTTCTTTTTAATAAAATCGTTAACAATATTTGTTGAAATTTTTAATAAAAAGAAAAGATATGGTTTTCCTTGATCTTTATATCTATCCAAAGAGAGAAGTGCTTTTGTAAAAACCTCTTCTGTTAAATCTTCAGCATCTTCTTTTGAACCAACTCTTCTATAAATATAATTTAGAATATCATAAAAATACTCTTCAAATAAAATACCAAAAGCATTTTTATCAATTTTTGCCCTCTCAATTAATTCTTTTTCTCTTTCCCTATCAAGCATTAAAAAAATAAATATAAAATATTAATAATAAATAAAAGAAATGGAATCAAAATAAAATTTTAAAGTAATACTATTTTTTAAATTTTCTTTAACCTTTAAGAAATTTAAGTCTTTCTACCTCTTCCTCGTCAACAATATATTCAGATTCAACCTTCTTCTCTTCAACAACTTTTTTTCTTATTTCTTCTTCAAAAAGCGCTTTAATTGAAAGTCTCATTTTTCTATCTTCTGGTTTTAGTTCGACTACTTTTGCCTGAACTTCTTGGCCTATTTGGAGTGCTTCTTCTGGTTTTTTAATTTTCTTTAAAGAAATTTGAGATACATGTATAAGTCCAGTTATTCCTTCTTCAAGTTCAATTACTGCTCCAAAAGGTAAAAATCTTATAACTTTTCCTTTTACAATTTTTCCAACTGGGTATTTTTCTTCAATGTTATCCCAAGGATGAGGTTTTGTTTGTCTTAAAGATAAAGAAATTTTTTCTTCCTCAGGATCAACTTTTAAAATTTTTACTCTGATTTTCTGTTTTTTTCTTACAACTTCTCTTGCTGGTTTTCTTGGGCCCCATGTTAATTCAGATAGATGAATTAAACCTTCAACTCCTTTTCCAAGATCTACAAAAACTCCAAATTCTACAATTCCTGCTACTGTTCCAACAACTATTTCTCCTTCTTTTTCTTTTAATTGATAGAAATATTCTTTTCTTTCTCTCTCTTTTTCTTCTTCTAAAATTACTCTTCTTGAAACAATAATCTTTCTTATTTCTCTATCAAATTCGATTATTTTGACTTTTAAGGTTTTATTTAAATAATTAGATAAATCTTTCTTTTTAACTATTTCAAGTTCAATTTGAGTTCTTGGTAAAAATGCTGGAAGGCCTAAATCAATTAAAAGGCCACCTTTAACAATTCTTGTTACTGTTCCCTCAATTTCTTTTTTATTTTCATAAGCATCTTTTAATTCTTTCCAAACTTTTTCATAATCTGCTCTTCTTTTTGAAAGAACAAGATCACCAGTTGGTCCTTCACTTCTAACAACATAAACATCAATCTCTTCACCCTCTTTTACAACATCTTTTGCAGAAACTCCTTTTTCTTTTGTTAATTCTTTAAGTGGAATATATGTTTCAAATTTTCTTCCAACACTTACAAGAGCTCCATCATCTTCGACTTTTACAACAATTGATTTAATTATTTCTCCTTTTTTGAATTTTTTTGGAAGATAATCTTCAGTTATTTTTTTAATCTCTTCAAGTTCTTCGTTTATCTCTCCCTCTTCTCCCTCTTCTTCTTTTTCCATCTCAGTAAGAATATTTCTAATTTCTTCCTCTCCTAAACTCTCTTCTCCTTCTTCCACCTCCTCCTCTTCTTTTGTTTCTTCCACATCTTCGCTTAAATTCTCTTCTAATTCATCTTTGTTTAAAAACCTTTCTTCCCTATCCTCCATAAAAACCTCCTTAACCTAAATTCTCTTTTGCCTTGTTTACAAGAAAGGCAAAACTTTCTTTGTCATGAATGGCAAGTTCTGACAACATCTTTCTATTCAAATTAATTGAATTTTTTTTAAGTCCATATATAAATCTTGAATATGAGAGACCAAATTCTTTAAGTGCAGCAGAAATTCTTGTAATCCATAATCTTCTCATATCCCTCTTTTTTAATTTTCTTCCAACATATGAATAGTGAAGAGCATGCTCAACTGCTTCTCTTGCAACTCCATATCTTACTGATGCTGCACCTCTAAAACCTTTTGCAAGTTTCAAAATCTGTTTTCTCCTTCTTCTAGTATAAGGACCACCTTTAACCCTTGCCATTTTAACCTCCTATACCTAAAATCCTTTTAACAAGACCTTTGTCTTCTTTAGAGACCTCTTTGTACCTCAACTGTTTTACTTTTTTTCTCGATTTTTTCTTTTCAAGATGATGAGAATGACCAGTTCTATTTCTTAAAATTTTTCCTGTCGCTGTTATTTTAAACCTCTTCTTTGCTGTCTTCGATGTCTTTAACTTGGGCATCTTTAATACCTCCTTTTTTTATTGGACCTATTAGACACTCAATCTTTTTACCCTGAAAGAATGGTTCTTTTTCAACCATTCCCACAGGAGATAACTCATTTATAACCTCATTAATAATCTCAAAACCTTTATCCTTATAAGAAAGCTCTCTCCCCCTAAAAATTATGCTAACTTTAACCTTATCACCATCTAAGAGCCAATCTTTTGCGTTTTTGATTTTGTACTCAAGATCTCCTTTACCTATAAATGGTCTAATTTCAAGATTCTTTACATCAAAAGTAACCTGTTTCTTTTTTGCCTCTTTTTTCTTTTTAGTCATCTCATACTTGAATTTTCCATAGTCAAGAATTTTACAAACTGGAGGATTTGCATCAGGATTAATTTCAACAAGATCTAACCCTTTATCTTCTGCAATTGATAGAGCATCTTGAAGTGGATAAATACCTAACTGTTTACCATCACTATCAATGAGTCTAACTTCTTTTGCTCTTATAGCCCTGTTAACTCTAAGAGAAAACTCTTTAATGGTAAATCACCCCCCTCTTCTTTTTACTCACTTTTTCTCTAATACCTCCTTTTTAAGTTTTTCTATTATTGTATTAATATCTTGCATACCTAAATTGCCTTCTCCTTTCTTTCTAACTGAAACTGCACCTTTTTCTTTTTCCTTTTTTCCTACTACAAAAATATAAGGAACCTTCTCCAATTCTCCTCTTTTTATCTTTTCTTGAAGGTTTTCATCTGAAAAATCAACATCAACTCTAAAACCACATTCAAGAAGTTTATTATATAATAATTTTCCATAATCTTCAACATCTTGAGTTACAGTTATAAGTTTTATTTGAACAGGAGATAACCAAAGCGGAAAATTTCCTGCGTAATTTTCAATAAGTGCCCCAAAAAATCTTTCGATTGAGCCAAGAACTACTCTATGTATCATAACTGGAGTATATTCTCTTCCATCTTTACCCATATATTTTAAGTTAAATCTTTGGGGAAGATTAAAATCTACTTGTATTGTTGGACCTTGCCATAATCTATCAAGTGAATCCTTTAGTTTTATATCAATTTTTGGGCCATAAAAAACGCCCTCTCCTGGATCAATTTTATAATTTACTCCTTTGTCTTCAAGTGATTTCCTTAATGCCTCAGTTGCTTTATCCCATAATTCCAAAGTTCCTACAAATTTTTCAGGTCTTGTTGATAAAAATATCTCAAAATTTTTGAATCCAAAGGTATTCATCATATAAAGTGCAAAATCTAAAACACCAATTATTTCATCTTCAAGTTGTTCTTCTGTACAAAATATGTGAGCATCATCTTGAGTAAATCCTCTTACTCTTAAAAGACCATGAAGAACACCAGACCTTTCATATCTATAAACTGTTCCAAGTTCAAATAATCTAAGAGGTAATTCTCTATAACTCCTTGTTTTAGATTTATAAATTAAAATGTGACCAGGACAATTCATAGGTTTTACTAAATATTGGATATCTTCTATATTTATTCCTGTAAACATATTTTCTTTATAATAAGACATGTGTCCAGAAATCTCCCAAAGTTTTTCTCTGTATATATGAGGTGTATAAACAAATTGATAGCCTCTTTTTAAATGTTCTTCTCTTTCAAAATCTTCAATTATCTTTCTTATTATTGCTCCTTTGGGATGGAAAAAGATAAGCCCTGGTCCTGCTTCATCTGGATGAATACTAAAAAGATCTAACTCTTTTCCCAATCTTCTATGATCTCTTCTTTCAATCTCTTTTAATCTCTCAATGTGATTTTTTAGAGATTCTTCATCAAAAAATGATGTTCCATAAATTCTTTGTAATACTTCTCTTTTTTCATCTCCCTTCCAATAGCTCGATGAAGAAGTCAAAAGTTTAAAATGTTTTATAAAACTTGTATTAGGAAGATGTGGTCCTCTGCATAAATCTATAAATTCACCTACTCTGTAGATAGATACAAAATCTCCCTCTATCTCATCAATTAATTCAAGTTTAAACTTTTCTTCTTTAAACAATTTTCTTGCGGTATTTTTATCAATAGTTTCTTTTTCAAAAATTAAGTTATTTTTCAAAATTTCTCTCATTCTATCTTCAATTTTTTGTAAATCTTCTGGAGTAAAAGGGTTATCTACTAAAAAATCATAATAAAAACCATTCTTAATTGATGGGCCAATACCAAGAAGAGCTTCTTTAAAAAGAGATTTTACAGCATATGCAAGAATATGAGAAGTTGAATGATTTAATATATCAAGAGATTCTTCATCGTTTAGAGATAAAAATTTAATATTATCTTGATCTTTTGGAATGTAATAAAAGTCAACTAATTCAATACCATTAACTAACGCACCAACAAATTGAGGATTTTTATGGGGTATTATATTTAAAAGATGAAAAAGGTTTTCATTTTGATCAATTGAGAAATATTCATTAAAGTTTTCAACAAAAATATTTATTTTCATAACTTTCACCTTAAAAATAAAAAAATGGTGGGCGATGGTGGACTTGAACCACCGACCTCTTCGGTGTCAACGAAGCGTTCTACCCCTGAACTAACCGCCCACTCAAAAATTATATTATATTATTTTGTCTTTTTGTCAAGATAGAATTATTATTATTTTAGGTATATAATTATAAAAAATTTAGGAGGTAAATAATGAAAAAATTCTTTACAATTTTTTTAATTTTAAATTTTTTATTAATTTTCATTATCCCTATTAAAGGAGAAACATTTTGGAATACTTATAGAGGAAATAATTTAAGATGGGGTTATAGTGATTCCAATTTTTCACCGCCACTTATGGAGGGTGCTTATTACATTGGAAATGCTAATTTTTCTTCTCCTATATTTGCAGATGGAAAAATTTTTGTCGGTTGTGGAGATAAAACTCTTTATTGCTTTGATGCAGAAACATTAAAACCATTATGGACTTATGAAACAGATGGTGCAATAATTGGAGCGCCAGCTTATGATAATGGAAAGATATATTTCGGAACAGTTGATGGATATTTTTTCTGTCTTGATATAACAAATCCACAAAAATACTTATGGAAATATAACACTTATTCAAAAATTTATTATTCACCATTAGTTTTAGGAAATATTGTATATTTTGGTGCTGACAATGGACTTGTTTATGCATTAGATAAATTAACTGGAAAAGATGCCTGGAACACTCCTTTTAAAACTGAAGATAAAATAAATTCAGCAATTGCTGGAGATGATACATCAATATTTTTTATCTCTCAAGATGGATTTTTATATTCACTACATCCATTAACAGGTTCACTACTTTATAAAAAAGTTGTTGGTCCAAATGTTAAAGGAGCCCCTGTTATTAAAGAAAATTATGTTTATGTATTAAATAGACAAGGTCAATTTTTAGCAATAAATAGAATAACTAGAGCTCAAGATTGGTATTATTCTTTAAATCAAGATACAACTACTACGCCTGCTATTTCTGGAGATCTTGTAGTTATTCTTGGAAATAATGGAAGAATTGCATGTGTTGATTTAAAAACAGGCAAAGCAAGATGGGAAAAAAGTTTATCTGGTAGTTTTGAAACATCTCCTGTTGTAACTGATAGATACATTTTTATAGGTGATAACTCTTCAACTCTTTATATGTTATCTCTTGAAAATGGGACAACTTTATGGTTCACAAAATATAGTAAAGGTTTTTATAACGATTTTTGTATTCAAAATAATAGATTATATACCCCAGGACTTGATAACTCATTAAGATATTTTTTGTCTCAACCACCTCCATTTTTATCTGTTGAGCCATTAACAATTGATTTTGGAGAAGTTGATGTAAATTCTCAAAAAACATTAAGTTTTATAATTAGAAATAAAGGGGGAGGAACATTAACAGGTAAAATATCAGCTGAAAATTATTATTGGATTAAAGTTTTTCCAACAGAGTTTGCAGCAAATGAAGTTGTTGTTAATGTTACAGTTGATACAACTGGTTTTACTATGGAAACAGAATATAAAGGAAAAGTTACTGTAAAATCTAATGGTGGAGATGCAGAAATTTATGTTGTTTTAAAAACAAAGAGTTTGCCACCAAAATTAAGTGTTACACCAAAAATTTTAGATTATGGCAATATAAACAAGGGAGATAAAAAAATAATTCAAATTCAAATAAAAAATTTAGGAGGAGGAAAACTTTTTGGAACAGTTTCAACCGATGTAAAATGGATTCAATTTGAATCAATTAATTTTGAAGGAAATGATATAAAAATAAATGTAACTTTAAATGCTCAAGAATTAGTTGTTGGGCAAAGATATAAAGGATTAATTTATGTTGAATCAAATGGAGGAAAAGAAACTGTTGAAATTTACATAAATGTTATAGAACCAAACCCAATTCTTTATGTTGATACTAATACATTAAATTTTGGTGAAGTAAAAAAAGGTGATTCTCCTTCAAAAATTTTTGTTATTTCAAACAAAGGCGGAGGAACGCTTAGTGGAACAATTTCAGCTTCAGATGATTTTATAATTTTAAGCACAAAAACTTTTTCTGGAAATGAAGTTAGAGTAACTGTTACTTTAAAAACAGATAATCTTATAGAAGATAGACTTTACACTGGGAAAATTGAAATAAACACTCAATGGGGTAAAGCAATAGTCGAAGTTTATTTAAAAGTTGTAAAAAAAGAAGAACCAATTCAAAAAACAATTATAATTTTACAAATTGGCAATAAAGTTATATATGTTAATAATGTACCTCAAACAATTGATGTACCACCACAAATTATTGAAGGAAGAACCCTTCTTCCAATTAGATATGTAGTTGAACCCCTTGGAGCAAAAATCTTTTGGGATGATGTTGAAAAAAGAGTAACAATTGAGTTTAAAACAATTACAATTGACCTTTGGATTGGAAAAAATATTGCAAAGGTGAATGGAAGAAATGTTCAAATCGATCCTAACAATCCAAAAGTTACCCCTCTTATTGTTAAAGGAAGAACAATGCTTCCAGTAAGATTTGTTGCAGAAAATTTAGGTTGCAAAGTTGATTGGGATGGTATAACAAAAACAATAACTATTACTTATCCTAAAGATTAATTTGATTAATTTAAAATAAAATTTATTATTATCAAAATTTAAAAATTTCTCTATTGACAAAAAAGTCAGATTTTATAAAATTTATATTTAGATTAGCACTCTAATATAAAGAGTGCTAATTTTAAGGAGGCGAAATGGAAAAAAGAGATGATTTAACATATGCTCTTTTTAGAGTTCTAAAAGAAAAAGAAGATGAACTTAGAAGATTAAAAGAAGAGATAAAATCATTAACTCTTCTTATTAAAAAAGAGAGAAGAGATTTGGAACATTTTCAAAAAAAATGGCAAGAAGAGGAAAATTTAAGAAATATAAGAAATAAAGGAGAGATAATATCTTCACTTTTACATATATATGATAGTATTGAAGGTGCTAAAAGTAAAATAAAAGATGAAAATCTTTTAAATGGACTTTTACTTATAGAAAAACAATTTTTAGATTTTCTAAAAAAAGAGGGGGTTGAAGAGATAGGAAATGTAGGGGAAAAATTTGACCCATCTCTTCATCAAGTAATTAGTGTTGATATAACAAATAAAGATGAAGAAGATGGAGTTATAAGTGAAGTTTATAGAAAAGGTTATAAGATAAAAAATTTTCTTATAAGACCTGCTTATGTAAAAGTTTATAAAAAGGAGGTAAACTAACATGGGAAGAATAATAGGAATTGACCTTGGAACATCAAATTCATGTGCTGCTGCTATAATTGGAGGAAAACCAACAATAATACCTGCTGCAGAAGGTGTATCAATTGGTGGAAAAACAGTTCCATCAGTTGTTGCGTTTACAAAAGATGGTCAACTTCTTGTAGGAGAACCTGCAAGAAGGCAAATGGCTCTTAACCCAGAAAGAACAATCACTGGAATAAAAAGAAAGATGGGAACTAACTTCCGTGTGAAAATAGATGAAAAAGAGTATACTCCAGAGCAAATTTCCGCTTTCATCCTTCAAAAAATAAAAAAAGATGCTGAGGCATTTCTCGGTGAAAAGGTTGAAAAGGCAGTTATAACTGTTCCAGCATACTTTAATGATAACCAAAGACAAGCAACAAAAGATGCTGGAAGAATTGCTGGTCTTGAAGTTGTAAGATTAATTAATGAACCAACAGCTGCAGCATTTGCTTATGGTTTAAATAAAAGTGAAAAAGAGTTGAAAATTCTTGTATTTGATTTTGGTGGAGGGACTTTAGATGTAACAATAATGGATTTTGGTGAAGGTGTCTTTCAAGTTATTTCAACTGCAGGTGATACCCAACTCGGTGGTAGAGATATGGATGAGGCACTAATGAATTATGTTATTGAGGATTTTAGAAGAGAAACTGGTATTGATCTCTCAAGAGATCCAAAAGCACTTCCAAGGATAAGAGAAGCAGTAGAAAAAGCAAAAATAGAACTTTCAAGTGTTCTTGAAACAGAAATTAATTTACCATTTATTGCAGTTAGAGATAATGAGCCAGTGCACCTTGTTAAAAGAATAACAAGAGCACTTCTTGAAGAGTTAGTTAAACCTATAATTGATAGATGTAGAGGTCCATTAACACAAGCACTTGAAGATGCAAAACTTACTCCTCGAGATATTGATAATATTATTCTTGTTGGTGGTCCAACAAGAATGCCTATTGTTCAAAGATTCATTGAAGATTTCTTTGGAAAACCAGCAGAAAGAGGAGTTGATCCAATGGAGTGTGTTGCAATTGGTGCAGCAATTCAAGCAGGAATTCTTGAAGGTAGTGTCAAACAAGAGATAGTTCTCCAAGATGTTACTCCATTAACTTTAGGAATTGAAACTCTTGGCGGAATTTTTACTAAAATGATTGATAGAAACTCTCCAATTCCAATTAAAAAGACTCAAATTTTTACAACCGCTGCTGATAATCAAACATCTGTTGAAATCCATATACTTCAAGGAGAAAGACCTCTTGCAAAAGATAATGTTTCTCTTGGTAGATTTATTCTTGATGGAATACCACCAGCACCAAGAGGAGTTCCAAAAATTGAGGTAACATACGAGATTGATGAAAATGGTATTTTACATGTTACTGCTAAAGATCTTGCAACTGGCAAAAGTCAAAATATAACAATAACTCAAGCAGTAAGATTATCAGAAGAAGAAGTTGAAAAAATGAGAAAAGAAGCAGAACGTTTTGCAGAAGAAGATAGAAAAAGAAAAGAAGAAATTGAGTTGAGAAACATGGCAGATCAACTTATTTACACAGGAAGAAAAACAATAAAAGAGAACAAAGATAAAGTAAGCAAAGAAGTAGTTGAGAATGCAGAAAAGAAACTTGATGAACTTGAAAATCTCCTTAAAGAGAATAAAATTGAAGAGGTGAGAAAAAAGATAGACGAAGTGAACGAAGCACTTGCAAAAGTTGGTGAAGAAATTTATAGAAAAGCAGGTGCTTCTCAAACCCAAAATGAACCTCCAAAAGATAATGATAAAAAAGACGATAAAGGAACAATTGATGGAGATTATGAAGTGAAGTAATGAATAAAGATTATTATGAAATATTAGGGGTGGATAGAAATGCCACCCCTGAAGAAATAAAAAAAGCATATAGAAAACTTGTTAAGCAGTACCATCCTGATTTAAATAAAAATAATCCTGAAGCTGCTAAAAAAATGGCTGAAATAAACGAAGCATATGAAGTTCTTTCTGATCCAGAAAAAAGAAAAAGATATGATATGTATGGTACTGCTGAAGGTGTAGGAGATTACGCTTATCAATATAGTTCTGAATCTCCGTTTGGAGACTTCTTTAGAAACTTTGATTTTGGCTTTGAAGATATTTTTGATACCTTTTTTGGAGGATTTACTGAAACTAAAGAGAGAAAAAGAGTTGAAAGAGGAAGCGATATATATGGAAGAGTTGAGATAGATTTAAAAGATGTTTTATATGGAAAAGAAATTGAGTTAGAAGTTGAAAGAGATGAAGTTTGTGAAGCATGTAATGGTGTAGGAGTTGAGAGAGGGTTCAAAAAAGAAAAATGTCCAACTTGTCATGGTAGTGGTAAGGTAAAAAGAACACAGAGTTCTATTTTTGGACAGTTTGTTACAATTACAACTTGCCCAACATGTAGAGGAGAAGGAGAAATTAATAGAAATCCTTGTAAAGTTTGTAGGGGAAATGGAGTTACAAAAAAGAAAAGAGTAATTAAAGTTAAAATTCCACCTGGAATAGAAGATGGAATGAGAATAAGACTTCAAGATGAAGGAAATGCATCAAAAAATGGTTTAAGAGGAGATCTTTATATTGAAATAAAAATAAAACCACATCCATTAATTAAAAGAAAAGGTGAGAATTTAATATATGAAGCAGAAGTTCCTTTATTAACAGCAATTTTTGGAGGGGAAATTGAGATTCCATATATAGAAGGAAAAAAGAAAATTTATATAAATCCTGGTACTCAATTTAACGAAGAAATAAAATTAAAAGGAGAGGGTCTTCCTTATTTAAGAGGAAGGGGTAGGGGAGATTATATAGTAATTGCAAAGGTTAAGATACCAAATCTTAAAGAATTAACAAAAAAAGAGAGAGAAATTCTCGAGAAGTGGAAAGAGATTAAAAAAGATTAATTTTTAAATATCAAAATTTTCTGTTATAATTTTTAAAAATCATAAAGTAATGGGAGGAGCGATGAGTATTGATTTATTATTTGAGAAAAAAAATAGATACATAGTAGCTATTTTCGGTTTTATTATCACTCTTCTTTTAGGTGTTTTATATGCTTGGGGAGTATTTGTAAAGCCACTTCAAGAGGAGTTTGGATGGACAAGAGCACAAGCAACACTTCCTTACACAATTGCATCAGTTGTTTTTGCTATTGGGATGTTATTTGCTGGCTATATTCAAGATAAAAAAGGTCCAAAATTTGTTGCATTTTTAGGTGGTATTTTTGCTGGTTTAGCATTAATTTTATCTTATTTTACATTTAATCTTTTTTATCTTGTTTTGATATTTGGAATTATAGGTGGTTTAGGTATGGCATTTGGTTATTCAGGTGCAGTTTCAAGTGGTGTAAAATGTTTTCCAGATAAAAAGGGACTTGCCACAGGACTTGTTGTAGGAGGTTTTGGTTTTGGCTCTTTTCTTTGGGCTCCACTTTCAACATATTTAATTCACAATGTAGGTTGGAGAACAACTTTTTTAATTTTAGGAATTATTTTAGTTGTTTTAATAACAATTTCTTCAAATTTTATAAGAAACCCTCCTAAAGGTTGGATTCCAAGTGCTTTTGAAAAATTACAAACAAGAAAATATACACCAGAATATACTGGAAAAGATTTAACTCCAAGTCAAATGATAAAAACTTCTATTTTTTGGTTAATGTGGGTTCATTATATATTAGCAACATCTCCTGGTATTATGATAATTGTTCATCTTAACCCAATTGCTGTTGAATATGGAGGATTTAACCCTATTGCTGCGTCATTTTTGTTATCAATATTGTCTATTTTTAATCTTTTAGGAAGGTTCTTTTTAGGTCCTTTATCTGATAAAATAGGCAGGTTAAAAACATTTACAATAATAGGTTCTATGGTTTTTGTTTCAATGTTGCTTTTATTTGTAGCTCATTATATAAATTTTATTTTTTATTTAGTTCCAGTTATAGCAGGAGTTGCATATGGTGGATATCTTGCACTATCTCCTAGTTTTACTGCAGATGTTTTTGGAACTAAATATTACGGATCAAATTATGGAAGTATGTTTACTGCGTGGGGAGTTGCTGGATTAATTGGACCATATCTTGCTGGTGCTTTGCATGATTTAACAAAAAGTTATTTTATGCCTATATTGATTTTTTCTATATTTTCTCTAATAGCAGTAACAATAAGTGTTTATGTAAGAAAAAGAGAGTTAGTTAAAAAAGTATAATTAAAATAGAAAATTTATATCTTAAATTTAAATCAAAAAAAACATTTCAAATTTTTTACATTATTATTTGTGGTAAAATGTGGTAATTTGTGGTAAAATAAAAAAAATGTTTATGGGTAGTTTTGAGTATAAAATGGATGATAAAGGTAGGGTGCTTGTACCACCCCAATTTAAAGAGGAACTTGGGGAAAAATTTATAATCACGCGCGGTTTTGAAAATTGTCTTTTTGTTTACTCAATTAATGAATGGAAAAGAATCTCTAAAGAGTTAGAGAGGGTTCCTTTATCTTCAAAAGAATTAAGATTTTTTTTAAGAATTTGGTTTTCATCTGCACAAGAAATTACAATAGATCAATATGGAAGAATTTTAATACCAAATGATTTTAGAAAATATGCTAATTTAAATAAAGAAGTTGTTTTTATTGGAGTATTAAATAGAATTGAAATTTGGGATAAATTTTCATGGGAAAATTATAGAAATTCAAGTGAAATATCCTATGAAGATTCTATTTTAAAACTAATGGAAGGAAGATGATGGAGATAGTTCATAAGCCAGTTTTATTAAAAGAAGTTCTTTCTTTTATTGATTTTGAAAAGATGAGAGTTTTTCTTGATTTAACCATTGGAGAAGGTGGACATAGTGAAGAAATTTTAAAAAGGGCTAGTTCAGATTCAATTTTAATTGGATTTGACCTTGATGAAGAAATATTAAACATAACTGAGAGAAGATTATCACAATTTGGGAAAAAATTTTATCTTTTCAATGAAAATTATAAAAATTTTCCAAATGTATTAAAAAAATTAAACATCAATAAGGTAGATTTTATGCTATTAGATCTTGGCTTTTCTTCATATCAACTTAAAGAGGGTAGAGGTTTTTCATTTTTAGATAAAGAGAGTTTACATATGGGGTATAGTAAAAGTTTTAAAGGAGCAGATTATTATATAAATAGATTAAGTAAACAAGATTTGATTTATATTTTTGAAGAATTTGGGGAAATAAAGGAGAGCGAAAAAATAGCCTTAAAAATAATTGAAGAGAGAAAAAAGAAAAAAATTGAAACAAGTTATGAACTTGCAAAAATTATTGAAAAAGTAATAAAAAAGAGAGGAAAAATTCACCCTGCAACTACAATTTTTCAAGCAATTAGAATTTATGTGAATAGAGAATTAGATAACCTTAAAGAATTTTTACTTATTTTTTCTGATTATTTAGATAAAGAAGGAATAGCAGAAATCATCTCATACCATTCACTTGAAGATAGAATGGTAAAAAAAACATTTAAAGAGTTAGAAGAAATGGAAATTGCAAAAATTTTAACCAAAAAAGTGATAACTCCAACAAGGGAAGAAATAATAGAAAATAGGAGATCAAGGAGTGCAAAACTTAGAGTGGTTCAAAAAATTTAGTTTATTTCTAATTATAATTATATTTTTTATATTTATATATGGATTTCTAAACTTTTATAATATGCACTTGGAAAAAAAGAAAGAAGAACTAAAAAGAGAGTTGAATTATTTAAAAGAGGAGTATTTAGATCTTACTATTGAATATGAAAAAGAGTCAAATCCAAAAAATCTTATTGAGAAAGCAGTTAATAATTTAAAATTAAAATTTGGAGAAATAGAGGTGATAGTAGTTGATACAGGAAACGGTCAATAATAAGAAAAAAGAACTCAATAATAAAATATTAAAATTATTCATTGTAATAATTTTATGTTTTGTAGTTATTTTTCTTAAACTTATTTATGTAAACCTTATTAAAAGTAGTGAATTTAAAAATATTGCTGAAGCTCAATGGTTTGAAAGTGGAAAAATAATAAAAGCAAAAAGAGGAACAATTTATGATAGAAATGGAAATATTTTAGCAATATCTATTTTAAGATACAGATTAATTTTAAATAAAAATCTTGTTAAAGATTTTGATAAAACAGTTGAGATTTTATTTCAAAAATTAAAAATAAATAAGAACGATTTAATTAAAAAGATAAACGATAGTTCATCTCAAGTAGTCCTCCTTGATGATATAAAAGAGAGTGAAATCGGAAATTATAAAGATTTGATTGATGATGAAATTTATTTTGAATCATATTATAAGAGAGTTTATCCTTATGAAAATTTAGCATCATATCTACTTGGAACAATGGGAGTTGATAAGGGATTAGAAGGAGTTGAATTTCAATTTGATTCTTTACTTAAAGGTGAAGATGGAGTTATGGGTTTTTTAAAAGATGCAACAGGAAAAGAGATTCCTGGTTCTGAGTTTATTATAAAAAATCCTAAAGATGGAAAAGATATATATTTAACTATAGATATAAATATTCAAGGAGTTGTTGAGAGAGAACTCGAGAAAACATTTAAAGAATATAAACCAAAAAGAGTTATAGGAATAGTTGAAAGTGTAAAAACAGGTGAATTAATATCAATTGCAACTATTCCTAATTTTGATCCAAATAGTTTTGATGAATTTTCAAAAGCAACATATCCAGACCCATCATATGGATTTAATTATGAACCTGGTTCCTCATTTAAACCTCTTGTTGCATCTGCTGCTCTTGAAGAAGATTTAATAAAAGATGAAGATAAATTTTATTGTAAAGGCTATACAGTAATTGATAACAAGACATTCAAATGTTTTTCAAAACATGGAGAGCAAACTTTAAAAGATTTACTTAAAAATTCTTGTAATATTGGGTTTATAGAGGTGGGTAAAAAACTAGGTAAAAAACTATATTATTATTTAAAACTTTTTGGAGTTGGAGAAAAAATTGGTCTTGATTTTCCATATGAAGGGAAGGGTGATATTTTAGAACCAGATAATTGGAGTGCAACAACACTGCCAACAATGTCATTTGGTGTAGGAATAACTGTTACACCACTTCAACAAACTTCTTTTTATCAAACAATTGCAAATGGTGGAAATAGATTAAAACCTCAAATTATAAAAAAGATTTTAGATAATAATAAAACAGTTCTAGAATCTAAACCAGTTTTGATTAAAAAAGTAATTTCAAAAGAAACAGCAGATAAAGTTCTTTCTTATCTTGATTATGTTGTTAATGGTGGAGGAGTAAAAAGTGCTGTGATTTCTGGATATTCAATTGGAGGTAAAACAGGAACTGCTGGTGTAATAGAGAATGGAAAATATAAAGAAGGCTTTTCTGTTTTATGGTTTGTTGGTATAGTTTCAGCAAAAAATCCTGAATATGTAATAACAGTTGTTGTTGATGGAATTGAAAGTCAAGATGTTTTTGCAGCAGGAATTGCTGCACCAACTTTTAGAAAGATTGCTCAATTTTTGATAAACTATTATGGAATAGAAAAAGATGAAAAAACTAAGTGAGTTATTAAAAAACATTGAATATAAAAAAGTTTTGAATTTTTTTGATAGAGATATAGATAACTTAGCAATAAATTTAAAAGAAATAAAAGAAAACTCACTTTATTTTATTATAAAAGGTAGAAATTATGATGGTATAAAAAATTTTAATAAAGCTTATGAATATGGAGTAAGGTCATTTATTTCTGACAGAGAATTTGAAATACCAGAAGATACAACTTTAATTATTGTTAATGAAACAAGAGAGGCACTTTATAAAATATCAAAATTTTTCTATGATGACCCTTCACAAAAAATGAATATTTTTGGAATAACAGGAAGCAGTGGTAAAACATCTGTTGTAAATATCTTAAAAGAAATATTTCCAGATTCATCATCAATAAGTTCACAAGGAGTTCAAATTCTGAATGAAAAAGTTTTTGAACCAGAAACAACTCAAACAACACCTGAATCACACCATATTTTTAAATATTTAGATTTAGCACAAAAAAAGAATACAAAAAACTTTTTTATTGAAGCATCATCTTTTTCTTTAAAGGATAAAAGAATTTTTGGAATAGACTTTAAAGGTTCAATTTTTTTAAATTTTTCAATTACACATCACCTTAACATTCATGGCTCAATTTTAGATTATCTTAATTCAAAACTTCTTTTAAAAGAGTTAACTTCTGGACCATTTCTTATAAATTTAGATTCTCCTTATTCATATTTTTTAAAAAAAGATTCAAAAAATTTTTATTTCTCATATAAAGAAAAAAGTGACTTTTCAATTTTAAATTGTGAAAAAAATAATTTTGATTTTTCTTTCATGATAAAACTTCTTGATAAAACATATAAAATAAATCTTAAAGATGAGTTTGATATTTATCCTGTTTTACCTTCTCTTTCACTTGCATATCTTTTTAATATTGATATTGAAGAAGCAATAAAAAAAATTGAAAATATGAATTTAAAACCAAAAGGAAGATGGGAAATTTTAAATGAAGATCCTTTTGTTGTTGTTGATAAATCAAACACACCTCTTTCTATCGAGTTTTTAGTTGAAAAAATTAAAAAATTGCCACTTAAAAGAAAATTCGTTCTTTTTTCTTTTTTTGAAGAAGAAGACATAAGAGAAACATATTTAATTTCAAAGCTTCTCTCAAAAAATTTTGATTTTATTTTTATAACACAAGATGATATTACTAAAAAAGGTATATTTCAGTGTAATTTAAATTTTATAAAGTTTCTAAAAAAGTTTAATTCAAAATTTATCTTTATAAAAGATAGAAAAGAAGCCATAAAGAAATCTTTATCATTTGCTAAAAAGAAAGATGGGGTGTTTATTTTAGGAAGAGGAGATCAAAAGAATATGAAATTTAAGAAAATAACTATTCCATTTAATGATATTGAAATAACAAAAGACCTTATAAAAGAAATTTATCATAAGAGGGTTTACTCATGAATTTAATTTTTATATTCTTTATTTTTTTAATTTTATCTTTTGCTTTATTTAAACTTTTAATTATATTTCAAAGAAAAAGAAAAAAAGGACAAGTTGTAAGAGATGAAGGTCCTAAAACTCATTTAAATAAAAGTGGAACACCTACTTTTGGTGGAGTTATTTTTTTAATATCTCTTTTATTAATCTACACCTTTTTACAAAAAGGTAGTTTATTAAATAATTTTGTTCTTTTTGTTTTACTTCAAAGTTCAATTGGTTTTATAGACGATTTTATGAAAGTTATATTAAACTCACCTTATGGTCTTATTGCAAGATATAAGTTTCCACTTCAAATAATTTTTTCAATTCCTGCATTAATATATTTTATAAAATCGAAAAACACTTCAATTTTCATTCCTTTTATTAATAAATCAATTGAATTATCTATCCCTATTTTTATATTTATATTTTTATTCTTTGTAATAGGTGGAATAAATAGTTTCAATTTTACAGATGGGCTTGATGGTCTCCTTGGTGGTTTATCTTTGATTTTATTGCCTTTATTCATTTTTTTATCTTTTTCAACACCTAACTTAAATAAGATTCTTTTTGCAATTTTAGGAACTCTTCTTTCTTTTCTTTGGTTTAATTTTCATCCTGCAGAAATATTTATGGGAGACACTGGCTCCACATTTTTAGGTGCTTTTTTTATGTATCTTATTTTCTTTTTTAAACTAGAAATTTTAATTCCAATTATTCTTTTTATTTTTGGAATAGAAATAATTTCTGTTATTCTTCAAGTTGGATATTTTAAAATAACAAAAAGATTATATGGTGAAGGTAGGAGAATTTTTAAAATGGCTCCAATTCACCACCATTTCGAACTATTAGGAATTCCTGAGGTAAAAATAACTTTAAGATTTTGGGTAATCCAAATTTTGCTTATAATTTTAACCTTTTCAATAGTTTATTTTGGAGGAATAGTTGAAATATAAAGGTAAAAAGGTTTCAGTGCTTGGAATTGGTGGAACAAAAAGGTCTGGTTTTTATTCAGCACTTCTTTTGAAAAAAGAAGGTGCTGAAGTTTTTGTAAGCGAAATTAAAAAAGAAGAGGAATTTCAAAAAGAAATTGAGGAATTTAATAAACTTGGAATAAGATATGAGTTTGGAATAAATAGTGATAAAGTTTTAGAAGGAGAAGTTATAGTTTTATGTCCTGGAATACCGAGAGATCACTATTTAATTGAAAAGGCAAAATCTTTAGGAATAAAATTAACAGGAGAATTAGAACTCTCTTTTGAATTCATTAATGGAGATGTTGTAGGAATAACCGGAACCTCTGGTAAAAGTACAACAACCTCTTTAACTTATGAATTAATTAAAAAAAGCAGAGTTAAAACTCACCTTGGAGGAAATATCGGAATACCTCTCTCATCATTAGTAATTAATGAGAGAGAAGGGGTTTTTGTTCTTGAAGTTTCTGCTTTTCAACTTGAAACAATTGAAAAATTCAAACCAAAAGTAGGAGTTTTTTTAAATTTCCATGAAGACCATCTTGATAGATATAAGAGTTTAGAAGAATATTTTTATTTCAAAAAAAGAATTTTCGAAAATCAAAATGAGTTTGATTTTGCAATTTTAAATTATGATGATGAGATAATAAGAAATTTAGAAAGAGAAATTAAAAGCAAAGTTTTATTTTTCTCAATGGAAAAAGAAGTTGAAGGTATCTATTTTAAAGATGGGAAAATTTATTTAAATATTGATAATATAAGAGATTTTATAATTGAAAGAAACGAAATTTCTTTAATTGGTGATTTTAACACTAAAAATATTATGGCAGCAACTCTTTCATCATATTTAATAACTAAAGATATTGATTCTATAAGAAGAGGGTTAAGAGAATTCAGGGCACTTCCTCATAGATTAGAATTTATAGCAGAAATTGATGGTATAAAATTTATAAATGACTCAAAATCAACAAAACCAGAATCAAGTAAACTTGCTCTTCAATCTTTTCCGCCTAAAAAAGTAATAATTATTTTAGGTGGAAGTAGTAAAAAAAGCGATTTCAGAGAACTCTGTTATTTAGTTAAAGAAAGAGCAAAATTTGCAATTTGTATTGGTGCAACAAGTGGTGAATTTGTAAAAATTTTTGAGGAGATTGGTTTTAAAAATTATGAAGTCTCAAAAGATCTTAAGGAAGCAATAAGATTAGGCTATTCAAAAGGAGAGAAGGGTGATATAGTTTTACTTTCTCCAGCATGTGCAAGTTTTGATATGTTTATTGATTTTGAAGATAGAGGAGAAAAGTTTAAGCAATTTGTATTGGAGTTAAAGAATGAAAAGGAGGTTTGATATAATTCTTCTATTTCTTTTTGTTATTCTTTATCTATTTGGTATTCTCTGGCAATTTTCAGCAGGAAGTGTTGAATATTTTAAATATGGTGAAATGTATACATTTAAAAGATTTTTAATTTTCTCTTCAATTTCAATTTTCTTCATGATTTTATCAATTTATATTCCGAAAAAAACTTTAATTTTATCAACAAAACCAATTTTCTTTTTATCTTTATTATTACTTGTACTTGTATATATTCCATTTTTTAATCAAAATAGTGAGCACAAAAGGTGGATTTTTTTATTTGGTATGAGTTTTCAACCTTCAGAACTTTTCAAATTAACGACTATTCTTTTTACATCTTATACTCTATCAAGAGATTACCTCTTGTGGCAAAAATTTTCATATCTTTTACCTCTATTTTTCTATATTTTTTTAGGGACTGCTTTAATTTTATTTGAAACAGATTTAAGCACAGCAATGCTTGTTTATATTATCTTTTTCATAATAATTTTTACTGGAACATATAAATTTAAACATATAATAATTCCATCTTTGATACTTGCAATATCACCTTTTGTTATTTTATCTAAAGAAGAGTGGAGAATGAGAATAATAAGCACATTAAATCCATTTAAATATATTACAAAAGAGGGTTATCAAATTGCTCAATCATTAATTGCAATCGGTTCTGGTGGTTTTTTTGGATTAGGATATATGAATGGAAAACAAAAATTTGATTATATTCCTCTTGTATCAAAAGATTTTATTTTTTCCCTTATTTGTGAAGAAAGCGGTCTTTTAGGTGCTTCAGTTTTACTTTTGCTTATATTCTTAACTTTATATAGAGGTTATAGAATATCAGTTAAAGTTAATGATCCATTTTTAAAGTTTCTCTCTTTTGGAATAACAACTCATCTTGTCTTACAATCTTTAATTGTAATAGGAGTAAACATTGGAATTTTTCCAGTAACTGGACTTCCGCTTCCATTTATAAGTTATGGAGGAACTGCTCTTTTAATTAATGGAATTGAGGCAGGTTTACTTATTAATGTTTCGAGGTATATAGAATGAGAGTTTTAATTGCAACTGGTGGAACAGGGGGTCATATTTATCCTGGAATTTTAATAGGAAAATATTTAAAAGAGAGTGGTTTTGAGATTTTATTTACAATTGGTAAAAGAGAAAGAGAGATAGAAATAATGAAAAAATCAGGTTTTAATTTTATATCTCTTCCTTTGCCATCTCCATCTAAAATCTATTTTTACCCATCTCTATTTACCTCTATATTTACTGCTTACAAAATAATTAAAGAATTTAAACCAGAAAAGATTATCGCAACAGGTAGTTATTCTTCTTTTCCTATACTTTTGTGGGCTAATGTGTTAAAGATTCCTTATTATTTACATGAACAAAATACAATTCCAGGAAAGGTTATTAAACTTTTTTCAAAAAATGCAAACAAGGTTTTTGTTTCATTTGAAGAGACAAAAAACTATCTAAATTTTGATAATGTAATTTATTCTGGTTTTCCAATAAGAGAAAAAATAGGTAAAATAAACAAAGAAGAGGGTTTAAAAAAATTTAATCTATCTTCTTACAAAAAAACAGTTTTAATATTAGGCGGAAGTGGGGGTTCAAAATATCTTTTAGATTTAATTAAAAAATTTGAAAAAGAGATCGATTCGTTGAATCTTCAAGGAATAATTATAAAGGGAAACATTGATTTTAAAGAGAAATTTTTATTTGAAAATAAAGTTTTTGAATATATAGATGAAATTGAATATGCTTATGCAGCAAGTGATTTTGTTATCGGTAGAGGTGGTGCTGGAACAATTTGGGAAATTATGGTTTCAAAAAAACCATCTTTAATAGTTCCTATTAAAACAAGTGAACATCAAATTAAAAATTCTCAAATAATAGAAAAATTAAAAATTGGTGAAGTTTTTATATCTCAAGATGATACAACTTTCATCCAAAAAATTGAAAAACTTTCTTTAGATTTAGAAAAGTATAGAATGAATTTCTCAAACTTAAATCTTCCTAATACTAAGGATATAATATTAAAGGAGATACTTTATGAATAAAAGAGTTCATCTTGTTGGAATTTGTGGAACTGGAATGATTTCTCTTGCAAATTTACTTATTTCTCAAAATTATAAGGTTTCTGGTTCTGATATTTTATTGAGTGATAAGATAAAAAAACTTCTTCAAAAAGGAGTTAATTTTTATTTAGGACATAAAAAAGAAAATATTATAGATAAAGATATAATAATTTATTCCTCTGCAATAAAAGAAGATAATGAAGAGTTGATTTATTCAAAAAAACTAAATAAAGAAATTTATCATAGAGTAGATTTTCTTAAAAAATTAACAGAAAATAAAAAGGTTATAGGCATTGCAGGTACTCATGGAAAAACAACAACAACTTCTCTTATATCTCATATCTTTGAAATTGGAGAGTTGCATCCTTCAATTTATATTGGTGGTGAAACAGATGACCTTATTTTTGGAAGTAAATTAGGAAAAGGAGAATACTTTATTCTTGAAACAGATGAGCATGATAAATCTTTTTTAAAATTTGATATTAATCTTCCTATTATTACAAATATTGATAAAGATCACCTTGATTTAAATGGACCTTATAAGGGAGACTTTGAATTATTAAAGGAAAGTTTTATTGAATTTATCAATAAATCAAATTCTGGAAAAGTTGTTTTATGTATTGATGACCCCGTTATAAATGAGATAAAAAATTATTTAAAAGTTGAAACTATCTCTTATTCAATAAAAAACAATAATGCAACTTATTATGGAGAAATAAAAGAGGAAGGTTTAAGACAAAAAATATCACTTTATAAAAATAGTTATTACATTGGAGATTATGAAATTTATCTTCCAGGTTTTATGAATGTTTTAAACTCTCTTGCTGCAATTGCCACATCTTTAGAATTTAATATAGAAAAAGAGCCTCTTTTTGAGGCTCTTAGAACATTTAAAGGAGTTAAAAGAAGATTTGAAATTCTTTATGATAACTTTCTTACAATAATAGATGATCATGCAGATCATCCAACAGAGATAAAAACAACTCTTTCTGTAGCAAGAAAAATATATAAAGATAGAAGATTAATTCTTGTTTTGGAACCGCATAGATATACAAGAGTGTATAATTTAAAAGATGATTACCCATTGAGTATAAAAAACGCAGATATTGTTATTTATCTTCCAATTGATCCAGGAGATGAGACTGAGACTCTTGGAATGGATACAGAAATTTTGTATGATAAAACTAAAGAAATGTATAAAGATAAAGAAATTTACTATTTAGACAAAAAAAGTGCTCTTCTTTTTTTAAGAAATAATATAAAAAGAGATGATGTGATTATCTTTATGGGCCCAGGAAAAATTAAGAATCTTGTTAAGGAGTTTATAGGTGAGTTTAAAGGTTTATAAAGATTTTGAACTTATTAAAGGAAGAGTTTTTAAAAATTATGACATTAAAAATTTAACTACCTTTAAAGTTGGTGGAAAAGTTGATTATCTTGTAATTCCTTATGATATTGAAGATATTAAAACAACACTCAAGATTGGAAAAGAGAGAGATATTCCAATTTATATAATGGGAAATGGATCCAATCTTTTAGTTTCTGACAAAGGGGTGAGAGGAATTATTTTAAGAATTTCAAAAGAAAACTTCAATAAAGTTGAATTAAATGGAAATTTAATTACTTCAGAAAGTGGAGTTCCTCTAAGTGAACTTATATCTCTTTCTATAAAAAATGAACTATCAGGTCTTGAAAATCTTTATGGAATTCCAGGAGTTCTTGGTGGAGTTATTGCAATGAATGCAGGAACTGATGGGTGTTCAATAGGAGATTTTGTAAAAGAGATAAAAGTTATTGACTCATCATTAGATTCAATAAGCCTTTCAAAAGAAGATGTTCTATTTTCTTATAGAAAATCATCAATTCTTGAAAAAAAGTTGATTGTATTAGAAGCAAAAATAGAACTTAAAAAAGAGAACAAAGATAAAATTTTAAAAACATTAAAAGAGAAGATGAAAAAAAGAAAATTAACTCAACCTATAAACTTTCCAACAGCAGGATGTGTATTTAAAAATGAAGGAGAAAATAAAGCAGGTTTTCTAATTGAAAGGGCTGGTTGCAAAGGATTAAAGATAGGTGATGCAGAAGTTTCAAATCTTCACGCAAATTTTATTTTAAATAAAGGCAATGCAACATTTAAAGAGATAATTACTCTAATGAAATTAGTAAGAGAAATGGTTTATGAAAAATTTAAAATTATGCTAAACCCTGAAGTTGTAATTTTAGGAGAAATCGAAGAAGCGCTTCCTTTTAAGGTGCTTGAACCATGGTAAAGAAAATAATTTTAATAATTATTTTAATTATTTTTTTAATTTTTCCTCCAATTATTCCAAAATCTTTAATTAAGGGTGATAAATCTTATCTTAAACAACCTTTTATTTTCACATATTTCAATAAAAACTTAAAAAGAGAGTCTTTTTTTATATATAAAATAGAAGGATACGAAAAAAGAGGGGTTGTTCTTAAAAATGAAAGTAGTCAAAAATCTTACATTTTTTCTTCAGAGGGAGATTTTTTAAGTGAGGGAGAAATTAATGGTGGAATTTTAATTTATTTTAAAGAGAATAAAGAACCAAAGAAACATTATAATTCAATTAAAAATTTTCATTCTTCCTATATTTTCTTTCAAGATACTTTAAAAAATTTAAACCTTATACCTTATATTGATTTAGAAAAAGATGAAATTTACCTTGAAAATGAATATCTTTTAGTAAAAATTGGAAGATTAAACTTTAAAGAAAGAATAAGAAATTTAGTAACTCTTTTAAATAAAGAAAAAATAAATGGAATAATAGATGCTTCATTTGATAAAATTATTATAATTAAAGGGGTTAAAAAGTGAAAAATTTATCTGTTTTAGAGTTTTCACCAAAAGATAAAATAGTTTTTAATATCTTTAGATTGGAAAATGGCAACATAAATTTAGTTGAAAGATATGAATTTGAAGATATAAATTATAAAAATGGGAAAATTTTAAGAGTTGGACCTCTTAAAGAGAGAATTCAAAATGAAATTAAAAAATTTGAGGAAGTGATTGGTTCATTTCAAAACATAATAACAATATATGACAAACCAACTCTAATTAGAAAAAAATTTTCACTTAAAAGTAAAGATGAAAGAAAAATTAAGCAAAGTGATATTGATAACATGGTAAATATAATAAAAAGTGGTTTAGAAAAAGAGGGTAAAGAAATAATTTATTTTTTCAAAAATGAGTTTTATTTAGATGATAAAAAAGTAGTTTCGCCTATAGGTGAAAAAGGAAGGTCCCTAATAGGAATTTTTACACTTTGTGCAATTGAAAAAGAAAAAGTTAAAGCATTAAAATCTCTTTTTGAAAAAAAGGAGTCTCTTCTTGGAATTTTTTTGTCTCCTCTTTTAATTCCTTATGGATTAAAAGATAACTTTTCTAAAAATTTCATAATTGATATCGAAGATAAGTTTACTTATATTCTCTTTGGATATGACAATACTCCACATCAAATTGAATATTTAGATTTAGGTGTCATAGATATTTTAAGAGATCTCTCTTATATTCTTGAAATACCACCAAGAGACACACAAGAAATTGTTTTTAGAAAAGGAGCACTTGATTCAAGAATATTTTTAGATAAAGATTATCCAATTTCTATTGAAAAAAAAGTTGCATCAATGAGAGTTTATGAAATTCTTGAAATGATTGAAAAAAAATTAAAAAGATTACCTTTTAAATTTTATCCAGAAGAGATTGTATTATGTGGTGAAGGTGCTAAAATAAAAAATATTAAAGAATTTACAAAAGATTATTTTAATTTGCCTGTTTCAATTGGTGAGCCAGTTGAATTTAAAAGTGAATTGAAATTTGATGGAATAGACTTAATACATGTGATTGGTGCAGTTAGAACATTTTTTGAGGAAAAAGAAAAAGTGTCTTTATTTTCAAAATTTTTAAAATTATTTGAAAAAATTTTTGATTGAGGAGGAAGTGATGGGTAATGCATATGATCCATGGCAAGAAACAAAGCCGGTGATAAAAGTTGTAGGAGTTGGAGGAGGAGGAACAAATGCAGTTAATAGAATGATTGAAAGGGAGATAAAAAATGTTGAATTTATTGCAATAAATACAGATGTTCAAGTTTTGAAACTTTCAAAAGCACATAGACTTGTTCAAATTGGTCCAAAAACAACAAAAGGTCTTGGAGCAGGTTCAGACCCAGAACTTGGTAAAAAAGCAGCAGAGGAGAGTAGAGAAGCAATAAGAGATGCCCTTCATGGTGCAGATTTAATTTTTATCACCGCTGGTATGGGTAAAGGAACAGGCACAGGTGCATCACCAATTGTTGCAGAACTTGCAAGAGAACTTGGAGCACTAACAATTGGAGTTGTAACAAAACCATTTGCTTTTGAAGGAAGAAAAAGATTACAAATTGCTGAAGAAGGAATTTCTCTTTTAAAAGAAAAGGTAGATACTTTAATTATTATTTCTAATAATCGCCTATTAGAAATTACGACACCAAAAACAAGTTTGCTTGATTCTTTCTCTCTTGCTGATGAGGCACTTCGACAGGGTGTTCAAGGAATTTCAGACCTTCTTACTCAACCAGGATTAATTAATGTTGACTTTATGGATGTTGCAAAAATTATGAGAGGTGCAGGAAACGCATGGCTTGGTATTGGAATGGGTTCAGGAGAAAAAAGAGCAGAAACTGCCGCAAAAAATGCTTTAACAAGCCCTCTTCTTGAAATGTCTCTCTCTGGAGCAAAAGGAGTTGTTGTAAACATTTCAGGCAATAAATCTCTATCTATACATGAGGTAAACAATGCAATGAAAATAATAAGTTCAAATGCTGATCAAGATGCAAATATAATTTTTGGTGTAACAATTGATGATGAATTAGGAGATCAAATTAAAATTGTTGTTGTTGCAACAAACTTTCAACCAAAACTTGGTCCTCAAGGAAAATTTGAAGAATTAGAAAAGGAGATAATAACAACTGAAGATTTAAGGATTCCTTCATTTTTAAGAAAAAGAAGAGAAGATAAAGATTGAAAAGATTTGGAAGAATAATACTTCTTTTTTTAATTATTCTTTTTCTTTTTAATTATAAAAAGATATTTTCTCTTTTTGCCCTACCTCAAACATATAAAATTGAAAAAACAACTGATACAATTTTTATAAGAAAAGATGGTTTAGTAATTTTTGACGAAGAGATTATTTATTCTCCTTATGATGGTAAAATAAAATTTTTCTTTTCCAATGGTGATAAAATAAAGAAAAATTCACTTGTTGCATCAATTGAGATACCAGAAGGCGAATTTAAATTTTATTCAAATACATGTGGTATTTTATCATTAAAGTTTGATGAACTCGATTTTTCAGAAGAAAAAATAAAAAATCTTAATTTTGAAGATTTAACAAAATCTTTAGAAACAAAGAATATTAAAGATGGTGATGAAGTTAAAATAGGTGAGCCAATTTTTAAGGTAATTGATAATCTCTCTTCTTATATATATTTTGAAAAGGATAAAAATATTGAAAATTTTATATCTGATAATTATATCTATTTAAAAAATATCTATAATGGAGAAATTTTTAAAGGAGAAATTCTTGAAGATAAAGAAAAATTAAAAATTAAATTTGATAAATTTATAGAATATTTTTTAGACAATAGAATCCATCCATTTGAAATAATGCTTTTTGAGGGAGATGTAATTAAAATAAAGGAAAATTTTATAAAAAATGGCGGTTTTGATATAAAAGAAGATTTTAAAACAAGATTTATTTCAATTGAAAGTTTTAAATATATAAAAATTGGAGGTTATTATATTTTTCCTCTTGTTGAGGAAAATAAACCTCTTTTTGATTTATTAGGAAAAGAGATTATAAAGTAAAGGAGGAGACATGAGTTTAATTGAGAGTTTAAAGAGGTTTTTTGGTTTTGAAGAAGAGATAAAAGAGATTCAAGAAGAAGATGAAAGTATTACTGTTGGTGAAGAGAGTGGAGTTAAAGTTGTAGTTATTGAACCAAAATCTTTTGATGAGGCTCAAGAAATTATTGATGATTTGCGTGATGGAAGACCAGTTATTATTAATTTTGAAGATACAGACAGAGAACTTGCAAGAAGGATAATTGATTTTATAAGTGGTGGCGCTTATGCACTTGATGGTTCAACAGAAAAAATTTCAAATTATGTATTTTTATTTGTACCAAAAGGGGTAGAAATTACAAAAGAGACAAAAAAATTCTGGAAAAAAAGATTAGACAAAGAAGAATCTGAAGAATAAAGAAAATTTTCAATTGAAATCATTATAAAATTTTGTTATAATGAATTTTGCTCTGACTCTTTCGTTATCTCATAAGTATCTTCCTAAAAAATGGGAAGACCAGAGGTAACGGAGAGTCGGAGCATTTTTAATTTATTTAATCAATCTTTCAATTAAATTATTATCTTCTTTACTTTTGAATATAACTTTTATAAGTAATCTTATTGAATCACTCAAATTTTTTGAAATTTTTACCTTTTTTAATAAATAAGGCAACCTTTTAATTGATTCTTTTCCCTCTTTTATATTTATAATTGAAATAATTCTCTTTCTTTCATCTTTTGAATATTTTTCATTTATATCAAGTTCAATTATTCTGTTAATTGGAAGTTGATTAATAATTCCAGCAAAAACCTCATCTGGTGAATCTATAAAATTAATTATCTCCCAATCATAGATTATTTTAGAGTTAAAATTAAGTTCATTTGATATAAAAGCAACGCTTTTATATTCCCAAGCACCAAACTCATTTTTAGTAAGAACTCTATAACTTTTGGAAATATTCTTCATAAAAATATTTTACACTAATTTTTAATTATTTTAAACCCTTTAAATAACAAATAATCAAAATCATCTGTGATTTCATAGGAAACAATTGTAAATCCACCACCTCTTATACTTCCTATACTTTCTTCAATTTTTACATTATCTAAAATCAAAATATCTTCTAACTCTCTTGGTGATTGTGTTATAAAAATTAATTTTTTTACATTTTCACCAATTTTTATAATGTTTCCTTTACAAATTTCCATGGGTTCTCTTTTTTGTTGAATTATATACCCATATTCTATGTTCCATTCACTTATATAATTACTATGTGCTGTTAAAAAATAAGTTTTTGTATAAGGAATATAATATGGAATATGTCTAAATAAAGAAACGGTTTCATCTGAAATAATAATTATATCATTATCATTTTTGATAAATTTTTGGATTTTATTTATAAATACACTAATAATTTCAATTTGATTGTTTAAATCTTTTCTTAAATCAATAAAAATATTCATAGTATTAAGAATTAAAATTATTACCAAAGTAATAAAAATAAATTTTTTATATTTTATTTTTAAATTATAAAATTTATAAAATAAAAAAATATAGATTGGTGGAATAATTGTTAAATAATAACCAACTTTAGGAGCATGAATAAATAGATAAAATAAAAAAGAAGGAGTTATCCAAGTTAAAAAGAAAAGTAAAAAGTCTCTTTTTTTAAAAAAAAGAAAAATTAAAAAGAATATTGGTATTAATGATTCCCTTAAAAATAAAATAAATGTTTCAAATGTTTTAGTTAACCAATACTGATTATTAAATATTAAAGATGTTCCAATAACCCATGTAAATAAGGTTTTTGAATGAATTGAATGAATATCAAATCCACCACCTGAATAAACAGTTGGAAGATAGCAAATTAGTACAAAAAATATTATTAAAGAACAGTTAAATATAAGTTCTTTTAGTTTAATTTTAGATTTAATAAATACAAAAATAATTAAAGGAAAGAAAAAAATTAAATCATTAAACCTTATACCTGTGCTTAAACCATAAAAAATTGATAAAATTGGTAGATATTTTTTATCTTTTAATGACAAAAAAGAAAATAAACCTAATATAAGTGTTAAAAATGCTTCTGAAGAGTAAATATCTTCAACAGTTCCATAAAAGTAAAATATTGAAGTAAAGGAAAAAATAATTGTTGTTAAAAAAGAATAAAATTCATCTTGAGTTAAAATTTTCATAAAATAATAAAAAATTAAAACTCCTAATATTGAAAAAAATAAAGAGAGTATTTGTAAACTTTTTAAATCATCTTTTATAAATAGATAAACAAATTTACTTATTAAAACAGGAATTGGATATCCAGGCGGATGAGGTTGTTCTGCATAAACATTAAAATTTTTAATCGCTAAAGCAAAATTAATAGTATCCCACTCATGAAAAAAATCTTTAAATAGAAAAATTCTTGTTAAAATCGTTATTAATGTTAATAAAAAAACATTTATATTAATTTTTTTATTCATCAATTTCTCCTTCTAAAATATACAAATTACTATTTTCTTTATCTAATAGATAAATTTTTCCATTCATTAATTCAAATGAGTATGGTCTAATATTTTTTAATAAATCATAATAATTATATGCGAATGAAAAAATTGGAATCAAGGTTTTATTTTGAATTTTATATAAATATTTCCACCTATTACCTAAGCAATATAAATTATTATGAAAATTTGATACTTTAGTAATTAAATCATTTATTTTTATATTTTCAATTTTTTTATCAAAAATAATTAAATTATAAATGTATTTATCAAAAATATAAATTGAATCATTATAAACTATAAACTCATTTGGTTCATATAAAATTTTTTTTGATTTCAATAAACTAAAAAAATAATTAAAGGGTTTATCTCCATATGATTTAATAAAATTTCCATTTAAATCAAATAATTTTATTTTATGATTATACATATCTAAAACATAAATTAAATCATTATAAACTCTAACTTTTACTGGATAAGATAAATTAAATTCTTCATTTCCAAAATCACCAAAAGAGAAAATAAGTTCTCCCTTTTTATTAAAAATTCTTATTTTACAATTCCAAGTATCTGCCACATATATTTTTCCATTTGAATAAAAAATTCCTTTAGGATATTTTAAAATTTTATCTCCTAATCTTCTTATCAAATTCAAATTTTTATCATAAACTAAAACATCAGAACTTTTTGAATTTAATATATAAATATTTCCATCTTCATCAATTGTTAAATCAACTGGAGAACTCAAATTTTTTATTACTTTATACTCAAATTTTGGTGGCATTACTTTTATACCTTCATTTTTAAAATAAATTACAATAGACCTTGATAAATCAAAAAATATTTCATCACCTATTTTATCCATTTTGATTTCAGATAAAAACTTTAGATTTTCATTAAAAATTTTTAGCCCTTCACTTGTAAGTAAATATATTTTATTGTCTATATCTATATCAAAAGAAATTAATTTAAATTTTAAAAAATTTACCTCTTTTAATATATTTCCTTTAAAGTCTAAAATAGAAATTATATTTTCATTCATTAAAAATATTTTGTTATTTTTTAATTTGATTTTTAAAAAATAGTTCTTTATTTTTAAATAACTTATATTAAAATTCTTATCAAAAATCATAATATGATCACTATAAAGAAAATAAAAATTTTCTTTATAAACTTTGAAATCTTTTAAGTCATCACAATTTAAGTTTAATTTTTTCACAAAATAAAATTTAGAGCCATCAAATTTATATAGATCATTATTATCAAAATAAAATAAATATAAAAATTTATCATCATTATCAATTAAAACATTTTTTGATTTTATTTTTATTTTTCTTATTGGTATATAATATCTACTAATTTCAACAAGAAAATTTTTATTAACTGAATAAATTAGACCATTATAAGTTAAAAATGAATGATTATTATTATAAAATTCATAATCTTGAATTGATGACTCATAGATAAAAAAATTACTTATATTAATTTTTCCTATGCAAATATTATTTAAGTGAGTATTAATTAATAATATAAAAACTATAATTAAAAATAAAAAACATTTTTTTATCATGTTTATAAAATAAATTATAACATTAAAAATTTTAAATTTTATGCAAAAAAATTGGCAATTTAATATTTTTTTAAATAAAAATAAATTTTGTTTTTTTAAACTACTTGACAAAAAATATTTCAATTTATAAAATTTATTTAGAAAAGAAATTTAGTTATTTTTCTATAGACCAAGAGGGCGATGAGGTCTTCTCTCAAAAGATGGGCGCCATGGGAGAAGGCGGAGCCTGGTGGCGCAACCGGCTTGGTCAATTTAATTTAGAAAAATGGCGCCAAATTTGAAAAAAGGAGGTAGCAAACTATGTGGAGAAAAGGTAAGGGTTTCACCCTTATTGAGTTAATGGTTGTTATTGCAATTATCTTGATTCTTGCTCTTATCGCTATTCCTGCCTATAGGAA
>JAOAHY010000015.1 GCA_026414995.1 Caldisericia bacterium
GGAAATGGTTCAACATCATACTCTGAAAATATTGGTGCAATCGGATTAACAAGAGTTGCTGCTCGTAGAGTTATAAGAGCAGGTGCGATAATAATGATTGTTCTTCCTTTAATTGGAAAACTTTTCGCAGTTTTCGCTTCACTTCCACAACCAGTAGTTGGAGCAATGTATGTTGGTCTATTTGGTTTAATTTCAGCAGTAGGATTAAATAACCTTCAATATGTTAACCTTAATAATTCAAGAAATCTATTTATTTTAGGATTATCTCTCTTTGGAGGTCTATCATTCCCAGCAGCATTCTCATCAATAAGAGATAGTTTTTCTAAAAAACTAGCTGAACAAGGAGCAAGTTTTGGTGTTGTTTTAGGATTAATTATATTTACAATTCTTTCAACTCCAATGGCTGTTTCTGCAATTATAGGTATTTTACTTGATAATCTACTTCCTGGTGCAACAAGAGAAGAGAGAGGATTTGGATATTGGGAGAGAGAAGCTACAGAAGAAGCATGGCAAAAAGCAGAAGCTGAATGGGCAAAGATGAAAGAGGGTGAAGAAAGAAAACTTGCTGGTTTTGAAGCATCTCAACAATAGGGTTAATAAGTTTATAATGGGCAGGGATAATACCCTGCCCTTTTTATTTTTAGGAGGTAAAATTGGATAAAAAAGGTCAAGGGGTATTCACATTTTTTATGATATTTTTTTCAATTCTAACAGTATTTTTTATTTTTACTGCTGGAACAGATAAATCACCATTTAGAAAATTTACCGATAATATTTGGGTAGACATTTTTGCTGCTCTATTGAGTGGCGCTACTGTTCTTTTTATGAGCTTTTATTATTCAATGTTAATTGAAACTAAAGGATTTGAAGAAATAATTAGACTTAATATTAAAAAAATTAAAAAACTTAAAGAAAAAGGATGGAGCGATGAAAATATTGCAAAAGACATATTAAAAGCACTAAATCTAAAGAGAGGTTATAGATATAATTATGCTTACAGAAAACTCATTTATATGTTAGGGAAAATTGATAAAATTAAATTAGTTAAAGATGAAGAATCTTAATTTTTCTCATTATTTAATTGCTGGAATTTTTTTATTTGGAATTGTTTTTTATAATTGGTTAAAGCAAAAGGATTATAAAAAAATTTTATCGAGATTTAATGAAAATGATATTTTATTAAAAACATTTGGAGTTAAATATTTTGGTAAAGAATCGGAGAAAGGTAAACTATTAAATTCTGAGGGTTTCATGATTTTGCTAAAGGATGGTCTCTTTTATATTGGTAGTTTTGATAAAAAAGAGATTTATATTCCAAAAGGCAAAATTTTTTCAATAGCAATAACAGATCACCATAAAGGGGAACTTCTTGAAAAGGAGTGTCTTGCATTTTATTTTGAAAATGAAAATGGAGAAATAGATAGAGCTGCCTTTTCTATTCCACATCCAGAAATTTGGGTTAAAGGGATAAAAGAAAACTTAGTATTAGATAAATTTTTTAATATCAGAAGAGAAATTGTAAGCGAAGAAAATTTATATTAAATTGTTGACAATTAAACGATTAATAATATAATAAAATTGTAAAGGAGAAGAGTATGGAGAAAAAAGAGAGAAGAGAAATTGAGTTTAAAATGGAATTAGATAGAATAGGTAAAGTTGCTCTACTTCTATCAATGTCTTCAGATGAAGAAGAAAATGAGATAAAGAAAAAAATTATTGAGTCTACAAATTACAAAGTTGGAGTGACAAGAGTGGCAGGTTTTGCTTCAGAAATAAGAAGAAAATTTGCACCAGCAATTTTAGGGGCTGCATTAAATTGTAATGTTATTAATAAAACAACACCTGAAGTGCATGCTTTACTTCATGCATCTCTTGAGGCACTAAATTCAATAATTCACAGTGAATCACTTGATTCTTCTCTTTCTTTAAAAGTTTCTGTAGTATCAGACGGAAAATGGATTTGTGTTGGAATTTTTGGTGACTCAGCTTTTTACCCAATAACAAACCATGAAAAAAGCGCATTAGGAATAATGCATATTAAATAAAGAGAGGTTATTTTGATTTTAGTAAATTGTTTAGAAAAAAAATTTAATATTATTAGTATTGGTGATTGTATTGAGGATGGTGAATATCTATTACATTCTTCTTTTAATAACTCTATAAATTTTTATAAAGGAGATAAAATTTTAACTATAGGAAATACTTTTATTGGAAGAGGCCCAACAAATATAATTTCTAATGATATATCAATTTTTAGAAACATTCACTGCATTAATAAAAAAAGGGAATTAATCATTTTTGAAGAGTTTAAATTTGAGATTGATAATTCGAAAATTTATGAATCTAAATTAAAAATTGATGAATTTAATATAGAAAAACTTTATAATAACATAAATCTATTTGAAAATTATGTAAAAATATTTTCTAATGGAAAGGGTCTTTCTCCTTTATTGGGATTCAATTTTTATGAAAATGATGTTTTATCTAATAAATTTATTTTCAAAATTAAAAATGGTATAGAAAAAATTATTAGTGGTAATTTAATAAATGGAATTAATGAAATTAAAGGTGTTGGAATAGGATTAACACCAAGTGGAGATGATTTTATTTATGGATTTCTTGTTGGAATTAATATATTTGAGATAATTCAAAGAAAAAAATTTCAAAATATTAAAAAATTAATTTATGAGACTGCAAAGAGCGATAATTTGATTTCTAATAACTTTTTATATTTTGCGAGCGAAGGAATGTTTTTTGAAAAAACAAAAAATTTGATCATTTCTTTGTTTTTTGGGAACGAGAGTCAATTATTAGAGAGTACTACAAAAATACTCCAGATAGGAGAAACTTCTGGAGTAGATTTTTGTGTGGGTCTAATTTTTGCATTAAAAAAAGGAGGAGAAGATGTATGTAAAAGGTTTAATTAAAAGTGGAGAATATTATGATTCTGTAACCCTTATGCTTGTTTCAAGAGACGCCTCATCACTTCCAGGTATTATTGAAGCAGCTGTTGTTATGGGAACAAAAGAAAATAAATCAATACTTGATGCTTCAGGAATGCTTCTTCCTGAATTTAAAGAAGCAAAAGACTCAGATTTACTTATTGTTGTAAAAGGTGAAAATGAAAAAATTGCTGAAGATGGAGTTAATAAAATAGTTGAAATGCTAAAAAAAAGTAAAGAAAAAGTTTCTCAAGGAGCAGAATTTTTACCAAAAAGCATTGAAGGTGCACTTCAAATTATGCCTGATGCAAATTTATGTTTAATTTCAGTTGCTGGCAGATATGCAGCAGATGTTGCAATGGATGCTCTTAAAAGAGGTCTACATGTTATGATTTTTTCAGACAATGTTCCAAAAGATAAAGCAATAGAGGTTAAAAAATATGGTTTCGAACATGATCTACTTGTTATGGGTCCAGATTGTGGAACTGCAATTATAAATGGTGCTCCACTTGGTTTTGCAAATGTTGTAAATAGAGGGGATATTGGAATAGTATCTGCTGCTGGAACTGGTCTTCAAGAGGTTAGTTGTATTATTTCAAATAATGGTGGAGGAATTTCACAAGGGATTGGAACTGGTGGAATTGATGTTAAAAAGGAGTATGGAGGTTTATCATTTATTAAGGGCATTGAAGCATTAAGAGATGATCCTGAAACAAAAGTTATAGTTCTAGTTTCAAAGCCTCCACATCCTGAAGTGTTAGAGAAAATCGGTAAAATTACAAAAGATATTAAAAAACCAATTGTTGGAATTTTATTAGGGGCAGAACCTGAATTAGTTAAATCAATTGGTGCAATACCTGCTTCAACTCTTGAAGAAGGAGCACTTCTAGCATTGAGTATCTCAAAAGGAATACCAATGGATACATTTAAGAAAAAATTAGATGAAAAAGAAGAAGAAATAAAAAAATTAGCAGAAGAGTTAGCTAAAAGATTAAAACCGGAGCAAAAATATTTTAGAGGTTTCTTCCAAGGAGGAACTCTTACTTATGAAACTCAGTTAATATTAAAAGATTTTATTGGTTATGTAAATTCAAATGCTCCTGTTGATGAGAATTATAGAATAAAAGATTCTTGGATAAGTGAGGGACATACAGTTATAGATTTTGGTGAAGATGAATTTACTGTAGGAAGACCTCATCCAATGATTGATTTTAGTTTAAGAAATAAAAGATTAATAGAAGAGAGTAGTTTAAAAGATGTTGCAATATTTTATCTTGATATAGTTATAGGATATGGTTCAAATCCAAAACCTAAAGAGGATCAGGTACCAGCTCTTAAAGAAGCAATGAAAAAATCAAATGCAATATTTATAATAACTGTTTGCGGAACTGATAAAGACCCTCAAAACAAAAAAGATTTAATTGAAGGACTAAAAGATACAGGAGCAATTGTTTTTGAATCAAATGCTTCTGCTGCAAAATTAGCAGGTTATATTTTAAAGAAAATAGGAGGCTAAAAATGGCAGTAAGTGATTTATTTAAAAAAGAATTAAAGGTTATAAATGTTGGACTTCTCTCTTTTAAAGAGAGTTTAGAGCAAACAGGTTTTAAAGTAATTCAAGTTGATTGGAGTCCTCCTGCAGGAGGAGATGAGGAGGCTCTTGAAGCACTTAAAAAACTTATGAATTTAGGTAAATAGGAGGAATTTATGAATATAAACGAATTTTTAGAATTGATGGGGAAAGCAAAGATTTATGATTTAACTCAACCTTTGAGTGTTCACACACCTCCTTGGCCAAGTTATGTTCCACTTTCAGTTCAATATTTTAAAAGAATAGCTGGAGCTCATATGGGACAAGGAGCTAACGGGCAAATAATAACAATGAGTCACCATGTTGGCACACATATTGATGGTGAAATTCATTTTTATGGACATGGTAGATCTATTGGTGAAGTACCAATTGAAGAGTGGATAGGTCCAGGAGTTGTTGTTGATATTTCTGATGAAGTTGGTGATTATGATCTATATTTTCCAGAAATGTTAGAAAAAAAGGTTGAAATTAGACAAGGTGATATATTGATTATTAACACTGGTTATCATAGATATGCTTGGTATGAACCTGAAGCAGACGAAGTAAGATATTTTGTTAAACATCCAGGACCAGGACCTGGATTTGATGAATGGGCTTTAAAAATGAAATTCAAGTGGATTGGTGTTGATTGTGGAAGTGCAGATCATCCAATGAATACAATAATAAGACAGTGGCATCCAAAAGCTTTTATTGAAGCAGAGAAAAAATTAAGGGAAAAATATGGAAAAAGTTGGGATGAGATGTTTCCTCCTGAAGAATATTATCAAATAATGCATTTAAAACTATTTCCAAAAGGACTTGTTCATGCAGAAAATTTAGGAGGAGATATTGATAAAGTTAAAAATAAAAGAGTTTGGATTGGATGTTTTCCATTAAAAGGGATGGAGTTTGAATCATCTCAATGTAGAATTATTGCAATTGAACCATAATATAAAATTAAAGGAGGTATTAAATGATTGACATTGAAAAAGCAAATCAAGAGGCATTAAAAAGACTTCTTGATGCTCAGCCAGTATGGGTTGATGTACAAAGAGCTATTGATGTAATACCTGGAATGAAAAAGAATATGCTTCTTCATGCAGGTCCACCAATAACTTGGGATAGAATGTGTGGAGCAATGAAAGGAGCTGTAATAGGTGCATTAATTTATGAAGGTTTAGCGAAAAATCCGGAAGAGGCAGAAAATTTAGCTGCATCAGGAGAAATTATTTTTGAACCAAATCATCATCATAGTTCAGTTGCTCCAATGGCTGGAATTATCTCACCTTCTATGCCAGTTATGGTAATTGAAAATGAAGCGTTTGGTAATAGAGCATATTGTAATTTCAGTGAAGGTATTGGTAAGGTTTTAAGAATGGGCGCATATTCAGAAGATGTAATTGCAAGGTTAAAATGGATGGAAAATGTGTTTTTCCCAGTTATGCAAAAAGCAATAAGAAAAGCAGGTAAAATAGAATTAAAACCAATTAATGCTGAAGCTCTCACAATGGGTGATGAACTTCATAATAGAACAAGAGCAGCATCTTACCTTCTTTTTTCAAAACTTGTACCTTATCTTCTTGCAACAATGGAAGATTTAAAGAATACTAATGATTCAATAACATTTATACAACAAAATATACATGCATATCTTCCTTTTATTATGGCAAGTTGTAAAGCAAGTATAGAGCCATGTGAAGGAATTGAAGGAAGCACAATGGTAACAGTTATGTCAAGAAATGGAACTGACTGGGGAATAAGAGTTTCAGGAATGGGTAAAGAATGGTTTACATGTGAATCTCCAGTCCCAGATGTACTACTTTTCCCTGGGTTTAAAAAGGAAGATGTTGGTAGAGATATGGGTGATAGTTCAATTATGGAAACAATTGGAATTGGTGGTCTTGCTATTGCAGCAGCACCTGCAATTATAAAATTTGTTGGTGGTACAACACAACTTGCTATAAAGAAAAATCTTGAAATGTATGAGATAACAATTGGAGAAAATAATACATATCAAATTCCATATTTTGATTTTAGAGGAACTCCTACTGGCATTGATATAAGAAAAGTTGTTGAGAAAAATTTAACTCCATTTATTGATACAGGTGTTGCGCACAAAGATCCTGGTGTGGGGCAAGTAGGAGCAGGTCTTCTTGATGCACCAATGGAGTGCTTCAAGAAGGCACTAATTGCATTTGCAAAGAAATATGCTGGTTAAAATAAAAAAATTTAATAAAAAGGAGGTATTTTATGAACAACGAAAAATTTATTGAAACTTTAAGCAAAGCAAAATTGTTTGATTTAACACAACCATTAAGCATTTTTACACCACCATGGCCTCATGATAAGGCACTTGAGGTTCATTTCTTTAAAAGAGTTACAGGTGCTTATGGAGGAGGTCAAGGAGCAAATGGTCAGATTTTAAATTGGAGTAATACCACTGGAACACATTTAGTTGGAGAAACTGCATATCATTCAGGAGGAAGAGCAATTTCAGACATCCCTCTTAAAGAACTTTCTGGTCCTGGAGTAGTTGTGGATATCTCAGATATGGTTTCTGATTATAGCATTATAACTCCTGAAATGATTACTAAAAAAGTCAATGTTAGAGAAGGTGACATTTTAATAATTTATACTGGTTATAGCAAATATTCATGGGAAAAACCAACCTCTTCTGAATTTGGTTATCTTGTAAGGCATCCAGGTCCAAATATGGAATTCTTTGAATGGGCAATGAAAATGAAACTAAAATGGGTTGGAATAGATGCTGGTTGTATCGAACATCCAATGAATACTCCAATTAGATATTGGCATGCAGGCGAATTTGAAAAAGCAAAAACAAAACTAAGGAAAGAGTGGGGCAAAGAGTGGGATGAGATGTTTCCTCCTGATGAATATTATAAGTTAATGCATATAAAAGTTCCAAAATCTCATCTTGTTTTTATTGAAAGTATTGGTGGAGATGTAGAAAAACTTCTTAACCAGAGAGCCTGGATATTTGCTGGCGTTATTCCTTTTATGGAAACAGAAGCTTCTTGGGCAAGAGTTGCTGCATATCAAGCACCAGAAGAAATGGATAATGAAGAATTTATCAAGATGATGGATGAGATGGAGCAATATGATTTAACAATTCCATTTTCAGTTAGAACTCCACAGTGGTTGAATTATGAACCACTATCAGTTAGATTCTTCAAAAGAGTTGGTCAACAACAATTCGGATTAGGAAGAAACACTTCAATTTGCAACGCAAGTATTCATCTTGCAACACACATGGATGGAGAAAAACATTTTTATCCAGCAGGAAGAACAATAGGCGAAACACCACTTGAAGAGTGGGTTGGGCCAGGAGTTATTGCAGATATTTCAGATATGGTAAGTGATGTTAGTGTTTACACACCAGAAATGATAAAGAAAGTTGTTGATATAAGACCAGGAGACATTCTCATTATTAAGACAGGATGGCATAAATATGGATGGAATTCACCAGATTCAGATGAATTTAAATATATGGTAAGACACCCTGGACCATCTCCTGATTTTGCTCAATGGGCTCTTGATATGAATATAAAATGGATTGGAGTAGATGCTGTGAGTGCAGATCATCCTATGAATACAATTATGAGAATATGGCATCCAAAAACATTTGAAGAGGCAAATAGAAAATTAATAGAACAATTTGGAAAAGATTGGGATCAAATGTATCCTCTAGATGAATTCTACCAAGTAATGCACCTTAAACTCTTCCCAAAACATCTTGTTCATGCTGAAAACCTTGCAGGAGATATTGCTCATCTTCCAAGTGGAAGATATTATCTTGGTTGTTTCTTAGCAAAAGCAATGGAAGCTGAATCAATGTGGGGTAGATTTATAGCTTGGAGAATGAAATAATTAAAAACTTTTTAGGCGGAAGGAAAAATACCTTCCGCCTTTTTTATTTTTAAGAGGAGGAGATATGTCAGGAGTTATCTCACATGAATTTGAATATTTAAAACCAAAAAGCATAGATGAATTAGTTGAAATTTTGTATCAATATAGATCAAAGGCAAGAATTTTATCTGGAGGGACAGATCTTATTGTAAGAATAAAAGATGGTTTTGAATTTCCTGAAGTTGTTATAGATATTAAAGGAATTGATGAGTTAAAAGCATTAAAATTTGATGGTAATAATCTATTTATTGGAGCATGTGTTACATTTAATGAATTGATTGATTCAAAAGAAGTTTTCGAGAAATTTCCACTCTTATGGGAATCTGCAAAAAGTGTTGCTTCAACTGCTATTAGAAACAGAGCTACACTTGTTGGTAATATTTGTTCTGCTGTTCCCTCTCTTGACTCAGGTCCTGCACTTTTAATTTATGAAGCAGAAGTAATATTAAAAAGCAAAAACGGCGAAAGAAAAGTTAAAATTAATGAATTCTTTATTGGTCCTAGAAAAACAATTTTAAAAGAAGAAGAATTTGTATACGGTGTCTTGGTTCCTCTTCCAAAGAAAAAAAATGGTGGAGCATATGTAAAACTTGGTAGATATAATGGTGAAGACCTTGCCCAAGTTGGAATAGGTGTTTTAGTTCTTGAAGGTAATGAATATAGAGTTGCTCATTGTGCTGTTGGACCAGTTTCAGCAAGAGCTATAAAAGTTGAACAACTTCTAAATGGATTAGAACTTAATGATTCCTTAATTCAAGAAGCTAAAAGATTAATCGTTGAGGAAATTTCTCCAATAACAGATATAAGAGCAACAAAAGAGTATAGAACCCACATGGCAAAAGTTATGCTTGAGAGAGGACTTAGGGCAGCAGTTGATAGATTAAATGGTAAAGGTCCAAAGTATGGTGAAAGATTAATTTAGGAGGATAAAATGAAAAAAATATCATTTATTTTGAATGGTGAAAAGAGAAGTGTTTATGTTGAACCAAATGATCTTTTGTTGGACATTTTAAGAGATAAACTTGGAGATAAAACACCGAAATATGGTTGTGGAAGAGGAGATTGTGGTACATGTACTGTTTTAGTAAATGGAAAATCAGTTAGGAGTTGTCTTGTTCTTGCAGTTGAAGTAGATGGACAGGAAGTCAAAACTCTCGAAGGAATTTCCAAAGAGGGATTAACAGAACTTCAAAAATATTTTATAAAGCATAGCTCTTTTCAATGTGGTTTCTGCGCTCCAGGCATAATTGTTGCTCTTGATGAATTTTTAAATAAAAATCCTTATCCTAGTGAGGAGGATGTCAAAGAAGCTATTTCTGGAAATTTATGTAGATGTACAGGATATGTACCAATAATAAGAGCAGTTATTGATTATGTAAAAAATAGAGGAGGTTAAAGATGGAAGAATTAAAATTTGTTGGAAAAGAAATATCAAGAATCGATGAAAAAGAAAAAGTAACTGGTGCTGCAAAATATGTTGATGATCTTGATTTTGGTCCAAATCTTCTCTATGCAGAGATAATTGAATCACCATATCCCCATGCTTTAATCAAAAAAATTGATACAAGTGAAGCTGAAAAAGTTGAAGGTGTTGTAAAAGTTGTTACAGGAAAAGACTTTCCATATAAATTTGGACTTTATATGAAAGATAGATACATTTTTGCACAAGATAGAGTAAGATTCGTAGGTGAACAGGTTGCAGCAGTTGTTGCAAGGGATCCAAAGATTGCACAAAAAGCAGCAAAGCTAGTTAAAGTTGAATATGAACCTCTTCCAGCTGTTTTTGATCCCCTTGAAGCAATAAAAGAAGGAGCGCCTATAATTCATCCTGAACTTGGTCAATATACACATGTTCCATGGTTTTTCCCAAAGGGTGGATCAAATATAGCACATCATAGAAAAGTAAGGAAAGGAGATATAGAAAAAGGATTTAAAGAAGCAGATTATGTTTTTGAAGATACTTATAAAATTCCAAGATATGCACATTGTTGTATGGAAACACATATATCAGTAGCTTATTATGACCTTTCAGGAAGATTAACTTTATGGAATTCATCTCAATCACCACATGTTCAAAAGACTCTAATAGCTGATGCATTATCTCCTCTAGGCATTACAGAAAAAGATGTAAGAGTTATAACACCATATGTTGGTGGTGGTTTTGGAGGCAAGGCAGGAGTTACAATGGAGGTTATCGCTGCTGCACTTGCAGTAGCTTGTAAAGGTAATCCAGTAAAAGTTAGATGGAGGAGAGATCAAGAATTCTACAATACATATATGAGGCAGCAAGTTGTTTCAAAAATAAAAGTTGGAGTTAAAAAAGATGGAACTATAACTGCATTTCAAATTGAAAATTATTGGGATGCTGGACCTTATGTTGAATATGGTGCAAATGTAGTTAATGCATCAGGTTTGTCAGCAACAGGTCCATATAGAATTCCAAATGTCAAAATAGATTCTTATTGTATATACACTAACCTTCCAGCAGCAGGCCCTTATAGAGGATTTGGATATTCTGAAATGCTTTTCTCTGTTGAATCTCATATGACTAGGATTGCAAAAGCAATTGGAATGGATCCTGTTGAATTTAGAAGAAAGAATGCAATAAAAGAAGGAGATTCTCTTGCATATGGAGCACCAATGAATCCAAATGGTTTACTTTTAGCAATTGATAGAGTTGCAGAGGAAATTGAATGGGATAAGAAAGAGGAATCAAAAGATCCTAAAAAAGCAATAGGCAAAGGTTTCGCAATTTTCTGGAAAGCACCAGCAATGCCTCCAAATGTTTCAACTACTGCATTTATAAAATTTAGTGGTGATGGAAGTGTTAATGTTTTAGTTTCTGGAATGGAAATAGGTCAAGGTTATCATACTGCAATTGCACAAATTGTTGCTGAAATTCTTACAATTCCAATTGAAAAAATAAGAGTTGAACTTCCAGATACTGATAGAAATCCATATCATTGGCAAACAGTTGCATCACATGTTACATGGGGAAGTGGAAATGCTGTTAAAAGAGCAGCATTAGAGGCAAGAGATAAAATATTTGATGTTATTTCAAGAGCTTATCACTTTAATAAGGACTCACTTTATCTTGAAAATGGAAAAGTAAAGTGTTATACAAAACCAGATTTTGAATTGGATCTTAAAGACTTTGTAATAAATGGAATAATGAAAGAGGATGGTTTTTATATTGGACAAAATATAGTTGCAAGTGGTCAATTCTTTGTTGAATTTGCTTCTGCACTTGGTGACCCTGAAACAAGTCAAGGTGGACATCCAAATGTTCATTATACAGTAGGTGCTGCTGCTGTTAAAATTGAAATTGATAAAGAAACAGGAAAAGTTAGAGTACTTAAGGCAGTAGAAGCAATAGATTGTGGTAAAGCAATTAACCCTCTTAATGTAAAAGATCAAATGATTGGTGGTCTCTTGCAGGGTCTTGCAACTGCTCTTTATGAAGACATGAGATTTGATAAAAATGGAAAGATACTTAATCCAAACTTTACTGATTATAAAATACCAACAGCTCTTGATATACCAGATGAAGTAGTTCCAATAATAGTTGAGGTTCCTCAACCTGATGGACCATTTGGTGCAAGAGGTATGGGTGAACATCCAATGATTCCTGCTGCTCCAATGATTGCAAATGCAGTTGAAGATGCTATTGGAGTTAGAATTAAAACACTTCCAATAACAGCAGAAAAAATCGCCCTTGCCCTTGCTAACGGTGAAAAGGAACCAGATTATTATTGGCATATAATGAAATAAAAAAGTAAAGGGCCCCGATAATAGGGGCCCTTTAATTTTTCAAGATAAAATGGAAAAACCAAAGGTTATAATTGAACTTTATCTTGCATCTCCTCCAACATTTAAGTGTAGAGAAATGATAAAAATTGCTGAAGAAGTTAGTAAGGAATTTCCTGATAAAGTGATAATAAGAATTTATTATAAAGGTCAACCTATTCCTGAAGATTCATCACCTGGTTTCAGAGCAAGTTTGAAATCAATAGGTATACCAACAATTTTTATTGATGGGATTTGGATTGCCTCAACTAATCCTCCAAATTATGAGAAAGTGAAAAATATAGTTGAAGAGCATATTAAAATGATTGATGACTATTTTGAAAAAAGTGGAAGTTAATTTTTATTGTGCTATATGTAAAAATAACTTAATAGAAAAAGAAGGAATTTATAAGTGTATTTATTGCGACAAAGAAGAAAGAGGATATTTTATATGTCCTAATGGGCATTATATTTGTGAAGATTGTAGAATTTTGAATCAAGAAGATATAACAATTAAATTTTTAAATTATACAAAAGAAAAAGATATTTTAAAAAATTTAAATTTATTATTTAAACACCCATCATTTAATATTTTTGGAAAAGAGCATCACTTTGTTCTTGGACCTGTAGTTTTAACATCTTTAAAAAATCAAGGAATATACGATTGGGATACTAGAAAAAATATACCTTTAATTAAAAGGACATCATTTATTTCATATGGAGTGTGTGGAACTATTGGAGTATGCGGTGTATGTATGAGTGTTGGAGCAACACTCTCAACATTGTTAAGAGCAACCTATCTTAGTGATAAAGAGAGACAAATAATTTTAGAAGCTACAGGAGAGTGCCTTCAAGAGTTATCAAAGAGTTATGGTCCAAGATGTTGCAAAGAATCAATTTATATTGGTTTAAAAATTTTAGATAAATATTTTAAAAAAATATTTAATATAAATCTTTATATTTCTGAAAGATTAATTTGTGAATTTAGTGAAGAAAACAAATATTGTAAAAAAGAAAGATGTAAATTTTATGGGGGAAAAGTTTAGATTAATAATTGACAAAATTTTTGACCCAGCTAAACATTATGCTCTTGAAGAGGCAATGATGAGGATAATGAATGAAGATGAAAGTTATCCAAATACTCTTAGATTAAGAAGAGTTAAAAAAAGTGTGCTTATAGGTTTTTTAGAAAATCCATATGATACAGTAAATATTGATTTTGCTTTAAAAAACAAAGTAAATATTATTAGAAGACACAATTTAGGTGGAACGGTTTATCAAGATTTGGGTAGTTTTATGTTTACATGTCTATATAGAAATGGCAGTTTTATATCATATTTAAATGAAGAAGATACTTATAACGAGTTTTCAGAATTAATAATTTTATTTTTAAATAAATTTGGAATTAAAGGTAAAAGAAGAGGTTTAAATGATGTAGTTGTTAATGATAAAAAAATCTTTGGTTCTTCTCTTATAAAGTTAGGTGATTCAATATCATTCACAGGAACTATTCTTGTTGATATAGATCTTGAATTTTTATCAAAAGTATTAAAATTTATAAATTCTAAATTTTCTGATAAAAATTTTTCAAACTTAAAAGATGCATTAACGACTATATCAATAGAATTAAATAAAAAAATTAAAATAAAAGAAGCATATGAGAAATTTTTAGAATCTTTTAAAGAAAAGTTTAATATAGATTTTTTTAGAAAAAAAATTGGTAATAAAGAGATGAATCTGATGAAAAAACTATATTATGATAAATATGGAAAATGGGAATGGACATTTGGGTTAGAAAAAGATTATGAAGAAATTTATACTAAAAAAATTAAAAGTGGTTTAGTTATAATAAGAGGGAAATTTAAAAGAATAATTGAAGAAATAAAAATTTATGGAGATTTTTTGTTTTCAGATATAGAAAAGATAAAAGAAATAGAAAAAAGTTTAATTATGAAAAATTATGATGAGGCAATTGATATATTAAAAATTAGTAGTTTAGATTTCACTCTTAAAGAAGGGTTAATAGAAATATTAAATGAAATAAAAAATGAAAAAAGGGGGCAATAAAGCCCCCAAAATTTTAACTTTTTATATTTCTAATTTATCTGGAACAATTAACTTTTCGTTTCTTTTAATAAGATCTTCTGGAGCCTCTTTAAAGAAACCTCTCATTACCTGTTGAAGATAATTATCTCTAATTTCTTCTTCCCACATCTTTTTTGTTAAATAATAAATTTTTGCTCCACCAAGTTCATGTTGATAATCTGGCCATGGATAAGTAGGAAGAGCCATTCTAAGTCCACCTAAAACCCATCCATTATAACTTTCAAAAGTTGCCCAAAATTCTTGTTGATTACAAATTTCAAAAGCATACCATGCTTTTGCGTAGAATAGAACTGCACCAGCATTAATTTGTCTTTCAAATGTCATTGTATGAAGAGAAATGTTTATATCTTCATTCATAAGTCTTCCATTTGCAATACCAAGAAGTTTTCCTTCGTGAAGACCAACAAAGAAATATTCATCTTTCATTCTTTTTCTTTTTATAGCAAGTAACTCTGCAAAAACCCTTGCACCAACAATATCATAAAAATCATATTCAGCATCAAGAGTTAATTTTAAAAAGTTTAAAACAGGGTCAATTTCTTCTTCTTTAATTGGTCTTATTAATACTTCAAATTTATTTCCCTCTTTACTCGTTATTTCAGTATAATATGGTTTCATTGGTGGTGCATTTAATGGTGCTTGTAACATTCCCTCTAGCCACTCAGCATCAAATGTGTACTCAGCTTTTCTTAATTTTGTTGGGACTTGTTTTTTCATATGTTCCTCCTTTTAATATTAAAATAATAAAATAATCAACATAAAAATTTTAACATTTGAGAATACCAAGTCAATAAATTAATATTAAATATAACACCAATTTTTATTAATATTTAAAAAATATATGCTAAAAAAGAAAAATTTACTCTTGACAAATTATTATCTATTGGTTAAAATTTTATAGGCACAAAAGTATCATAATATCTTTGAAAGGAAGGTGACCTATGGGGGTAACACCTAACGAGATTGGCATTGAGTGGGAGAAGGTTTATGCAACAAGAGCAAAGGGGATGAGGGCTTCAGAGATAAGAGAACTTCTCAAAGTTGCTAAACAACCCGGTGTTATATCTTTTGCAGGAGGTTTTCCAGATCCAACACTTTTTCCAGCAGAACAAATTAATGAAGTAACTGATTATGTTTTAAAAAATTATGGAAAAGATGCTCTTCAATATGGAGTGACTGAAGGTTTAAAAGAGTTAAGAGAGACATTAGTTTCAAGAATGAAAAATGAAGGCGTTGATATAGGTATAGATAATTTAATTATAACAACTGCTTCACAGCAAGGTTTAGATTTAATTGCAAAAATTTTTATTGATCCAGGTGATACAGTCATTGTTGAATCTCCGTCATATTTAGGTGCCCTTCAGGCATTTAATGCATTTGAGGCTCAATATGTAGATATAAGAATAAATAAAGATGGTATGGATACAGATATACTTGAAGATGCTTTAAAAGATTTGATATTCAAAAAAAGAATTAAACCAAAATTTATTTATACTGTACCAAATTTTCATAATCCAACTGGTGTAACTTTATCATATGAAAGAAGGAAAAAATTAATTGAAATTTCAGAAAAATATCAGATACCAATAGTTGAAGATGATCCATATGGAGAGGTGAGATTTGAGGGAGAACCAATTCCACCATTAATTTCTATGAACAGAACTCATGTGGTTACACTTAGAACATTTTCTAAAATTTTATCACCTGGTCTAAGATTAGGTTGGATTATTGGAGATCCAGAAGTTATTAGAAAAATTGTTATTGCTAAACAAGCAGCAGATTTATGTTCTCCTTCAATTACTCAATATATTGTTAATGAATTTTTAAAGAGAGGCTATCTGGAACCGTATCTTGAAAAAGTAAAAGTTGAGTATAAAAAGAAAAGAGATATTATGATTGAGAGTATGGAGAAATATTTCCCAGAAGAGGTGAAATTTACAAGACCTGAAGGTGGTCTTTTTATTTGGGTAACATGTCCAAAAGTAATAAACACTGAAGAATTATTTTATGAAGCAATTGAGGAAAAAATAGCTTATGTTATTGGTGTTTCCTTTTATGCACATAGAGATATACATAACTGTATGAGAATTAATTTTTCTCTTCCAACACATGAGCAAATTGAAGAGGGAATAAAAAGATTAGGTAATTTACTTAAAAGAAAGTTAAACAAATAAGTTTTAATTTAATCCTAAAGGAGGGAGAGCCTTTGCCCTCCTTTTTATTATCATAAAATTTCATAAATATTATCTTATAATTTATTTATGATTAAAAAAGTTTTATTGATGAACCCACTAGTTGGTAAATTTCAAAGAGGAGAAGAGAGATGTCAAGCAGATGTTGAAGGTGGTAGCGCTATTTCTTTAAGACCCCCAAATAATCTATTGTATCTTGCTTCTATATTAAGAAGATATAATAAGGAAGTTATTGTTCGTGATTATCCTGTTGAAAGAGATAGAAATTTTGAGAAAGATATAAGAGATTTTTACCCTGATATGGTAATAATGAGTATAACAACAGGAACTATTGAAAAAGATTTAGAATTTTTTAAATATCTAAAAGAACAAAATAGAAACATAGTGACAATTGCTGAGGGTGCACATTTTATTACAGCACCTGTCTCTTCTTTTAATAAGGAAATTTATAAATATTTAGATTTTGCTTTTTATGGTGAGAGTGAATATGTTTTGAAAAATTTTTTAGAAAATTATGAAAATAATAAATATCTTGAGAATGTAAAAGGCTTAATTTATAAAAAAAACGGAGTATGGATAAAGAATGAGCCACCTCCTTTCATAGAAGATCTTGATTCCCTTCCTTTTCCTGCAAGAGATTTAATAAGAAATGAACTTTATAAAAACCCAGATACAGATAAACCAATTGCAACTATTCAAACATCTAGAGGTTGTCCTGGTAGTTGTATATATTGTCTCGCACCAATAGTATCTGGGAAGGTTGTAAGAAAAAGAAGCCCAAAAAATATTGTTGATGAAATTGAAGAATGTGTTAATAAATATAAAATTGATAATTTCTTTTTAAGGGCCGATACTTTTACAATTGATAGAGATTGGGTTATTGAAATTTCTAAGGAGATTATTAAAAGAAATTTAAAAATAAAATGGGTTGCAAATTCAAGAACAAAACCAATCGATAGAGATATGTTACTTTGGATGAAAAAATCAGGGTGTTATCTAATTGCTTTTGGTCTTGAATCTGGAAGCGAAAAAAGTTTAAAACTTATGAAAAAGGGAGTAACTGTTAAGGATAATTTAAATGCTGTTAAACTTGCTAAAGAGTTAGGGTTTAAAGTTTATTCATTTTTTATAATTGGTTTTCCTTGGGAAACAGAAGAAGATATTTTAGAAACAATTAATTTTTCTCTAAAAATTCCGTCTGATTTTGTTGAATTTCATATTGCAACACCTTATTATGGAACTGAATTATATGAAATTATGAAAAATGAAAATTTAATAAAAGAAGAGATAGAGGGTCATAATTATTTTTCAAATCCCATAGGTGGAACTAAATATATTTCAAGAGAAAAAATACTAACCTTAAGAAAAAAAGCACTTATCAAATTTTATTTAAGACCTAATTATATTTTCACAACTTTGATAAAACAAAATCCAAGAACTTTAAAAAATTATATTAATTATGGGTTTAAATTAATTAAAAATTCATTGATTTAAATTAATGCTTGGTAATTTTATATTCTTTTCTTTTGCAAACTTTATTGCTTCTTCATAACCCGCATCAGCATGTCTTACAACTCCAATTCCTGGATCACATTTTAAAACAAGTTTTAATTTTTTGTCTGAAAGATTGGTTCCATCTGCAACAATAACCATTCCTGCATGAATTGAATAACCTATACCAACTCCTCCACCATGATGAATTGCAACCCATGTTGCTCCAGATACTGCGTTTAATAGACCATTTAATATTGGCCAATCAGCAATTGCATCAGAACCATCTTTCATTCCTTCAGTTTCTCTGTTTGGTGATGCAACTGAACCAGTGTCAAGATGATCTCTTCCTATAACAATAGGAGCAGAAATTTTTCCTTTTCTTACAAGATCGTTTATTATTAAACCAAACCTATCTCTTTCCCCGTATCCAAGCCAACAGATTCTAGCTGGGAGTCCTTGAAATTTTACTTTTTCTCTTGCCATTTTAATCCATCTTACTAAATGTTCATCATAACTAAACTCTTTAATAACAACTTCATCTGTTACATAAATATCATTTGGATCCCCAGATAGAGCAACCCATCTGAATGGTCCTTTACCAATAAAAAATAATGGTCTTATATATGCTTGAATAAAACCTGGAAATGAATATGCTTCTTTATAACCTGCCTTTGAGGCTTGACCTCTAATATTATTTCCATAATCAAATACAACAGAACCTCTTTTTTGAAATTCAACCATTGCATTTACATGTTCAACAATAGATTCATAAGATAATTTGATATATTCTTCTGGTTTTTCTTTTCTTAATTTAAGTGCTTCTCCATAATCTATTTGATAAGGAACATATCCATTAAGTTCATCATGTGCAGATGTTTGATCAGTTACAACATCTGGAATTATTTCTCTTTTTAAAAGTTCTTTATAAAGAGTCACAGCATTTGTTAAAACACCAATTGATCTAGGAACCCCTTTTTCTTTTGCATCTTCCATTAGTTTTATTGCCTCATCAATTGTATTAACAAAATATTCAAGGTATCCAGTTTTTATTCTTCTTTCAATTCTATTTTTATCAACTTCTGCAATTATGCAAATACCTTCATTCATTGTAATTGCTAGAGGTTGTGCACCTCCCATACCACCAAGACCTGCAGAAAGAATAAATTTACCTTTAAGACTTCCTTTGAAATGTTTTTTTGCAACTTGTGCAAATGTTTCATAAGTTCCTTGAAGAATTCCCTGAGTTCCAATATAAATCCAACTTCCTGCTGTCATTTGACCATACATTGTTAATCCCATTGCTTCAAGTTTTCTAAATTCATCCCATGTAGCCCATTTTGGTACAATCATTGCATTTGATATTAACACTCTTGGAGCAAATTCATGTGTTTTAAAAACTCCTACAGGTTTGCCAGATTGAATTAAAAGAGTTTCATCATTTTCAAGGTTTTTTAGGGCTTTAACAATATTCCAAAATGCTTCCCAATTTCTTGCTGCTTTTCCTGTTCCTCCATAAACTATTAATTCTTCAGGCTTTTCAGCCACTTCTGGATCAAGATTGTTCATAAGCATTCTTAATGCTGCCTCTTGTCCCCACCCTTTTGTATTTAATTCTTTTCCTCTAGGTGCTCTTATCTCTCTATATTCAAACATAAATCTTCCCTCCTTTTATAAAAAGGAAACCAATTCTTTCGAGGCATTTTTTATAGACAATCTAATAAGGCCCAAATTTATGTCTTTTCTTGTCAAAAGGGCAAGGAATACTTCCTCTACTCTTTTAATAAATAAATTTCCATTGTCTGCTTCAAGCATTGCTATCTCAAGATCTCCGAGATTTGTTGTTGAAAGAATTGATCTTGAATTTCTAAAAATAGAGGCACATAAACCAGATATTGCTTCTGGATCTATATTTGTTTCAACTAAACTATTTATAAGTAAACCATCAGCTTCAACTATCATAACTCCAATAACTCCTGGTATTGATTTTAATCTTCTTAAAATTTCTTCCATTTTACCTCCTTCATATTATTAATAAATCTTTCCAAAATTTATAGAAAATTCAATTAAATCTAAACCATCTATTCTTCCATCCATTGTAAAATCATAAAAATCTATGTAATCATTATCACCAAAACGCGACCCAAATGACTTTGAAAATTCAATTAAATCAACTCCATCCACTCTACCATCTTCATTTAAATCATATTTTATATAATTTCTTTTTAAAATAACAATTCTTTCTGATTCCATTAAATCATAAAAATTTTTATCATCAATAACTAACCCTCTTAAAATTATTTTTGTTTCACCAAAATTTTTGCCAAAAAATAGTAAAGTAAAAAGTTCATTATCAATTATTTTATCAATTTTAAACATTAATTTTCCCTCATCAATAATAGAGTAGTTAAATGTATTTTTACTTTCAATTTTAAAAAGTTTTATTAAATCCTTATCAAATTCAATTAATCCTTTAAGATTAAAAATTGATTGTGTTACTTTAAAACTAATTTTAAAAATCTCATTTTCTTTTAAAACTGCACTATTTGATTTTATAATTTTATTTTCTGATTTTAAACTTATCTCAGGTGGTCCAAAAATGTTAAAAACATATATGTTTGCAAAACTTTCTTCTACTTGGGCTTTGCTAATAAATTTTTCAAAATATAATTCTTTTGCCTTTGAAAGTGAAAAAGAAACTGAATTTCCATCTTTTAAATAGTCAGAAAATGTGTACATTAAACTTTGAAGCCAACCACCATTAAATCCATTCCATCCTATTCCATAATATGCAGTATCTGTTGCAGCGATTACTGACACAGAATAATCTTTTATAAAATAATAAGCAAGAGAGTTTTCTATTCCTCTCATATTATCACATGAACCCATAAAAACAATTGATGGATAATTTTTGTTAAATGAATTTATAGAATCTATATCTACAAATTTTATTTCTCTCCCCTCATTTTCTTCATATATTCCGTTTTTATTTGAATCTTCGAGCCAAATTTTTCTAAAAGTTGAAGTTATATAACCATGTCCTTGCCACAAAATTAATCCTGGTTTAAACTCGTTTTGGTATATAATAAAATTTTCGTAATTAAGCGGTATATTAGATGATTCAGATTTTTTAACTCCTTCTCTTTCAGAGAGTAAAATTGAGGAAAAATCTTTTTTATTGTATGTCTCTTCAAAAATTATTTTAAGAGATTGAGCACCATCTGTAAATGGAAATATTGTTGTTTCAAAATTCCAAATTGCACCACCTAAAAGGATACTTTTTTTATTTTCTAGAGTTTCAAAAAAAAGAGTTCTTTCAAGAACATTTTTAACAAAATTTTTATCATTTGAGGGCACTCTTCCAACTAAAATTTCTGAATAAAAATCAATTTTATCTTCAAATGGTTCACCTTGTTTTCCATCTTTATCTAAATCAATATCACTTGTAAGTTCTCCATAAAAAAAGTCAGTTAAAACAAATCTATTTTTATAAGGATAAACTCTAAAATATGGTATATCGCTACTTCCTCCAATAAGTAAAAGGTATTTAATATTTAGTTTTCTATAATTATCTTTTAAATAATTTCTTATATTATTTCTTATATCTCCAACTGAAAATTCTTCAAGAGGTTTAAATATAACATTATAACCTTCATCACTTCTTTTTTTAATAAAAAAATTTAATGTTTCTTTTAGTTCATTTTTGCCAATAATTAGATATGTTTCTTGTTGATATTCCTTTTTATTTGTGAGTGGATAATAAACACCTCTAAATTTTATTTTTAAATCAAAATTTTTTATAATTCTAAATACATTTGTATAATTATCAAAAATAAATGGATAATATTTAAATAATAAAAATTTATCTTTTCCTTTTTTAAAATTTCCATAAAAAATTATATTATCAGAGGGAGAATAAAAGTCTTCTTTAATATTAATTGTTTCTCCTCCGAGTTTTATTTGAGGATTAAATTTAAAATCTCCTTCTAAAATATTTTTATATATAATTTTAAAATCAACAAATTCTAAAAAATCCTCATAAAAAATTTTTATATTTTTATAATAAAAACCTGTTAAATCCTTTTCAAAATCACCATTAATATCAACAATAATATTTTTATCTAAAATTATTTCAAAATTTTCATTAAAAGAATAAATTTTTTCATATTCTTTTGAGAGAATAATTTTTGGAAGAAATAAAAATAATAATAAAAAGAGAATAATTATAATAAATTTATTCTTTAACAAGTTTTAGAAATTCCTCCTCATTAATGATTTTTAAACCTAATGTCTTTGCCTTTTCTAATTTAGAACCTGGATCCTTACCAACAACAACATAATTAATATTCTTTGAAACAGAAGAGGCTACTTCTCCTCCCAATGATTTTACTAGATCTTCTGCTTCTTTTCTTGACATACTTTCAAGTGCGCCAGTAAAAATAAACTTTAAACCTTTTAGTTTTCCCTCTTTCTCTTCAATAATTTCGCTTGTTTTTACTCCCGCAATTTTAAGTTTTTGAATTAATTCTATATTTTTTTCTTCTTTAAAGAAAGAATATAAACTTTGAGCAATTTCTGGTCCTATTCCCTCAATTTCCATATAATCTTCTGGTTTTAAATTAAAGAAATCTTCAATATTTTTAAATTTTTTAGTTAATAACTGTGCCACATGTTTTCCAACATGAAAGATTCCTAAGCCATATAGAAGTCTTGATAAAGGTCTATCTTTTGATGCATCAATATTTCTCAAAATTTTGTTTGCCAGAGTTGGTCCCATTCTTTCGAGTTTAATTAAATCATCATATTTTAAATAATATAAATCTGCGATATCTTTTACTAAACCTTTATCAACAAGTTGATTTACAAGAGATTCGCCAATATTTTCAATATTCATTGCATCTCTTGAAACAAAATGAAGTATCCTTCCTTTAATTTGAGCAGGACAAGATGCGTTTGTGCATCTATAATCTACTTCTCCTGAAAATCTAATCACATCTCCTCCACAAATTGGACATTCTTTTGGAAATTCAAAATCAATCTCATTACCAGTTCTTTTATCTTTTAAAACTCTTACAACTTCAGGTATAACAGAACCTGCTTTTCTAACAATAACATGATCTTTAATTTTTACGCCTAACCTTTTAATTTCATCTTCATTGTGAAGAGTAGCACGAGATACAGTAGAACCTGAAACAAAAACTGGTTTAAGTATTGCGACAGGAGTTAATTTGCCAGTTCTTCCTACTTGAACTACAATATCTTCAATTATTGTCTCTTTTTCTTCTGCAGGAAATTTATAAGCAATTGCCCATCTTGGAGCATGAGTTGTTGCACCAAGAACTTCATGTAAATTTAATTTATTGACTTTTATCACTGTTCCATCCATATCAAATGGATAATCGTCTCTTTTTTTCTCATACCAAATACATTTTTCAATTACTTTTCCTATTCCTTTACAAACCTCATAATCAGGTGGAATTATAAATTTTTTTTCTTTTAAATATTTTAAAATTTCATCTTGTGTATCAAATTTAATTCCCTCTGATCTTGCAATATAATATGCAAAAAATTGAAGTTTTCTCTCTTTAGTTATTTTTGGGTCTAACTGTCTAACAGAACCAGATGCAGCATTTCTTGGATTTGCAAATAATGGCTCACCTCTTTTTTCTCTTTCTAAATTTAATTCTTCAAAATCTTTTTTAAACATAACAACTTCTCCTCTAATCTCTAAAAGTTTTGGTGGATTTTCTATGTAAATTGGAATCGTTTTTATAGTAAGCAAGTTCTGAGTAACATCCTCTCCTTCTAATCCATTTCCTCTTGTTGCTCCATATTTTAATTCACCATTTTCATATAAAAGTGTTATACTTAATCCATCAAATTTTGGTTCAACTGTATATTCAATTTCTATGTCACCAATAATTCTTTTGATTCTTTTTTCAAAATTTATTAAATCTTCCTCATTAAATGCATTATCTAATGATAACATAGGTATTTCATGTTTTATTGTTTTAAATTCTTTAAGAGGAGGAGCACCAACTCTCATTGTTGGGGATGTCTCTGATTTGAATTCAGGATATTTCTCCTCAAGTTCAACTAATTCTTTAAATAATTTATCGTATTCTTCGTCTGAAATTTCTGGAGAATCAAGAACATAATAGCGATAGTTATGATATTCTATTAATTTTCTTAGATCTTCTATTCTTTTTTTAATCATCTCCTTGTTTTCCATAGGTTTTTACCCCTCCTTTTTTTTGATAATCAATTTAACTTTTTCTGGATTTATTTTTAAAATATTAACATTTTCTTTTGTTGAGATAACTTCAACTTTTAATTCATAAATTCCATCTTCTAAATTTAAAACAGAAATCGAGGCAACAAAATCTGATGGAGTTAAATCTTTTATAATTGATTCAAAGCCATAAATTTCAATTTTAATAATTTGTGGATCCATAATATATTCAAAATTGTCATTTTTATTTAATAAGTCTATTTTAATATTATTAATAGTTTTTGAAACTTTTCTTTCAACTATAATTTGAATTGTAATTAAATTTTCTTCTTTTAACTCTAAATCTTCTGGAACAACAACCTTTGTTGTAAATATTTTAGATTCTTTTAAATTTGTTATATTTATATCTTCTGTTGTTAATGATTCAATTTTATTTAAAACTTCCACTTTGCCAAGAATAGTCATAATTGATGGTTTAATTGAGACTCTTACTATTCCATAATCCCCAGAAATTTCACCAACAAATTTTGGTACAATTGGTACAACTTTTGATGATAAAATTGTTTTTACTTTAATATTTACTTTTAAAATTGAGGGATTTATTGATAAATTTGGAATTTCATTACCAAGACCATCTTTTATTTTTGGAATAATTGTTAATGTTACATCTGAGTTTATTGTTGATAAATCTATAGTGACAGATACATCTCTTATGTTGTCAATTTTTTTTGAAGGACCAGTTATTTTTATTGTTTTTGGTGAAACTTCTGGTTCATCTATTATAAGCCCAGGTTTTAACGTTCCAATAAAATCAACTCTTATATTTTTTTCAATTGTAATTACTCTATCAAGATAAATATTTACTCTAGAAGGATATATTTCTGCTATTTTAAAAAATGAAGGTATCTCAACATTTATAGGTAAATTATGGGCGCCCTCTGAAAGATTAGAAAGATCAACATATGCAATAATATTATTTTCTCTTAAGGTTGAAATTCTCTGTTTTGATCCAACAATTTTTATTTCAACTTTTTCAAAACCTTCAAGAATCGTTAAATCTTGAGGCATATTTCTGTATGTTAATTGTACAAGAAAAACCCTTTCGCTTTCTGGCCCCTCTCCTAAACTAACATACAACCAGAATCCAAATGCAAGCAGAAATGATATTAAAAAAATTGTTATTTTATTTCTGTCCAACCTTTACCCTCCCTGATTTTTCTTTCTTTAATAAAAGTATTAGCATACCTCTTAATTCAAGTACAGATAAATAACGAGTTATTTTTCCCTCAATTGCTATTGATATAATTCCTGTTTCCTCTGATACAATAATTGTAATAGCATCTGTTACCTCAGTTATTCCAACCCCTGCTCTATGTCTTGTTCCAAGTTCTTTTTCCAAAGCCTCATTTTCTGAAAGTGGAAGAAGGCATCGTGCTGCAATAATTTTGTCTTCTTCTATAACAACCGCTCCATCATGTAGTGGTGAATTTGGGTAAAAAATTGTTGAGATTAATTCAGATGTTACATCTGAATTAATTGGTATTCCTGTTTCTATTACTTCATTAAGATTATCTCTTCTTTTTATTACAATTAGAGCACCAATTTTGTTAAGTGATAAATATTTTACTGATTTAACAATCTCATCTATTATTTTGATTGGATTTACTTCTGTACCAGTGAAAAATTCAAATGATTCACCAAAAATTTTTCTTCTACCTAGAGAACCCATAAATTTTCTTATCTCTGGTTGAAATAAAACAACAATCATAACAGGTAAAAGACTTCCAATCGATAGAATTCCTCTTAAAACATAATTTAAAGCGATTAGACCTAACATGCTTGAAATTCTTGATGCTATTAAAACAAAGATAAAAAATATAACTAAACCTTGTATAAGTTGCCAAACCCTTGTTTTTTGGAGTGCCGAAATAATAAAATATAAAATTATTGTAATAATTAAAATATCAAGTAAACTTATTAAATAATTCCAAAAATTGAAACCTTTAAAAAACTCTATCAAATAGTTTAACATCCTTAATTAATTCTAAATCTTTTTGATTTTTATTTCAACTTTAATTATAATGATAGCATGAAGCTTGTTTTATTTGATTTAGATAAAACACTTCTTGATATTAATTTTGATGAATTTTTGAAATCATATTTTACTCTTCTAATACCTAAACTTGCAAAAATTATTAAAGATAAAGATCCATTAAAAATTCTTAAAATTTCAGTTGACTATATGATTAATGAAAAAAATGGAGAATTAAATGTTGATAAATTTTACAAAAAATTTATTGAGTTGTCTCAAGTTGAACAAAAAATATTAAAAGAAACTTTTTTAGATTTTTATTTAAAAGAGTTTCCAAAGCTTAAAATTTTTGGAAAACCAAGAGATGGAGGAAGAGAAGTTGTTTTAAAATTAATGGAAAAAAATTTCAAGGTTATAATTGCAACTAATTCAATATTTCCAGAAATCGCAATAATGGAGAGAATTAAATGGGCAAATTTGATTGATATTAATTTTCCCCTTATAACAACAATGGAAAATATGCATTATGCAAAACCAAATATAGAATATTATATTGAAATACTTGAAAAATTAAACGCAGATTCTAAAGATGCAATTATGATTGGTGATGATTTTGAAATGGATATAATTCCAGCACAAAAAATTGGAATTAAAACTATACATTTTGGAGTAGAAGTTAAAGATATTAGAGAAATTTTAAACTTAATAACCAACAATTAATCTGTCACCTAAAAATTGTGGTAAATTATTCTTTAAAATTTTGTCTCTTGTAATTTCAAATGGGTAAATTACTCTTTTAATTTTAACTTTGTTTTCATTTTTATAATAGATTAGATAAGAAGATAATGGATTAAAATCTCTTGGTTGTCCAACACTGCCAGGATTTATTATATAAAATCTATCTGGAAGAATTGTAAATTCACCTCCATTTGGAAATGGATAAAATTTTTTTTCATTTAAATCAAAAACTCCAGCTCTATGAGTATGACCAATAAATAAAATATTCCTTTTCATATACTTTTTTTCAAAAATTGCCTCATCTATATTTGTTATATATTTAAAAAAATCTGATAAAGATCCATGAACAATTTCAAATGTATCAAATTTAAGAAAGTAGGGAAGATTTTTTAAAAATATTTTATCCTTCTCATCTAATATGTTTCTTTGCCATTTTAGCGCTTCTATAGCATATGAATTAAAATCAAAAGTTACCATTTCATCAACAAGTCCCTCATCATGATTGCCTCTTATAATAAACTCAGCCTTATCTTTTATTAATTCAATTGCTTCATGAGGATTTGGTCCATAACCAACTATATCACCTAAACAGATTATGTTTTTTATATTTTCTTTTTCTATATCATCCAAGACAGCATGAAGTGCTTCAATATTTGCATGAATATCTGAAATTATTGCTATTCTATCATTTGACATAAGAATTTTTCTATCTCCTTTCCATTATTATTTAGTTTAATAGAAATGAAATCTTTTCCTCCTCCTTTTATATTAAAATTTTCTTTAAGTTTATTCAAAATATAATGATAATTCAAATTTTGACATTCATTTAGAAATATAACTCCAACATCTTTATTGTAAAGAAAGACAAAATTTGAACCATTTTTTAAAAGTTCCTTTCCAATATAAACAAAATCTTCTTGATTTAAAAAATCAATATTTTCTAAAATTTTTTTTGAATTATTTGATTTTAAATAGAGTTTTATAAACTCCTCTTTTATTAATTTTAATTTTTTATAATTTTCTTCTCTTTCGTCTTTTAAATTTCTTAAAAAAATATCAATCTCTTCTATTCCAATATTATTTTCTTTAGATATTTTTTTTAAAATATAATCTTTTTTTAAATAATCTGAATATGCCCTATAACCGCTTTTAAAGTAGATTCTTAATAAATTACCTTTTATTTTTTCTGTTTTTGTTAATTTAAAAATCAAGATATCTTTTGTGTTATCTACATGAGTACCACCACACATTGTAATATCAAAATTTTCAATTTCAACTATTCTTATTTTTTCTTTAATCTCTTCTTCTTTTCTTAAATTTAGTTTTCTTGCCTCACTTTCATCTATAAAATATTTTTTAACTAACCTCCCTTCCTCTATTACTTTCATAATATTTAATTCAATTTTCTCAATATCTTCATCTTTAAAATCAATGTAAGGTATATCAATTGTTGAATATTCTTCTCCCATGTGAAAACTTAAAGTTTCTAAATTAAAGAGATTTAGGATAACCCTTGATAAAATATGTTGTGCAGTGTGTTCTCTAGAAATTTCTACTCTTCTATTTTTATCTATTTCACAGATTACTTCATCTTTTTCTGGAAAATCAGATAAAAAATGAAATATTTTGCCATTTATCTCTTTAACATAAAGTATATCTTTTCCTTCAATTTTTCCTCTATCTCCAAGTTGACCACCTTTACCATCTGGATAAAAATATGTATTATCTAAAATTACAAATTTTTTATTTTCAATCTCTCCTTTTTCTAAAACTTTAGCAATAAAGTTTAATTTATACATATTATAAACCTTTGGTGCGGAAGGAGGGATTTGAACCCTCATGGGATAACCCACTGGAACCTGAATCCAGCGCGTCTGCCATTCCGCCACTTCCGCAATTCAACTAAAAATTATAGTTCAAAAACTTCTTCTTTTACAACTTTTTTTTCACCAAAAATATTAACAAACTCCTCTACATTTTCGGTGTGCACTGGAATTATGTATTTTGGATTTATTTCATTTATCATCCATATAATATCATTGAAATGAGCATGTCCTGAAGAGTGATAATCACCTGTAAAAACAGGTTCATCATCTATTAGTTGAATTCCATAAACTTTTAAATTAAAATATTTTAACCAATTAAAAAGTCTCTTTATATCAAATTCTTGTTCTTCAGTGTAAGCTTCACTTGAGGAATAAATATAAATTCCATCATTTAAATTTAAATCAATTAAATTTGCAAAATCATAAAAACTATAGCATAATATAAAATCACCAAAATTTGCATTTATAGTTTTTGGAGTTATAATTTTATCTTTATATTTTTCTTTTATCATTTTCATATAATTTCTATCTTCACTTTTTTTCTCATGAATAATTTTTATTTTTTCTTCATCAATTATATTCTCTTCATCTTTTAATAAATCAAGAAGATAAGCATCTTTATAAGTAATTAATAAATATCTATCTGTCTCTTTTGCAATTTTTAAGAAAGTCTCTAATCTTTCTATATTTCTAGGTCCAAAATCAGCTATAACTAACTTTTTTTTATTATCATTTATAATTTTAATCGCTCCATTATAAACATCTTCTTCTTTTCTATTTACCTCTTCATATTTCTCCTTATCTTTTTTTATTCTTGTTCCTTCAGTTATTAAAATAGTAGGCTTCAGTTTTTTTAATTCTTCTACAAATTTATATGAATATTGAGAATTTTTTCCATGAAATCTTATATCTCCTGTATAAGCTATTCCAATTCCGTCTATTTCAATGAAAAAACCAAGTGAACCTAAAATTGAGTGATCTATTTTATAAGAAATGAATTTAATATTTTCTAATTTATCTTCATATTTATCTTCATTTATTTGTATAAAGTTTCTATTTTTTTCAATGTCTTCTTCATCAATTAAGTTTTCTTTCTTTTTAGTTTTAGAACTTTTAGATATTATTTCGCCAAAATCTTCATTCCAAAATCTTTTTTTTATAAGTGTAAATTGAGTAAAAATTTCTGAGTTAATATTTTCTATTGCTTTTAAAAATTTAATTGTTGCTCTTGAAGTTATTACTGGTATATCTTCTTTTATTAAAGATAAATATCCAGAGTGGTCAAGATGAGCATGAGATAAAAATATGCATTTTAGATTTATATTTCTTGCCTCTTCATTTAAATATGGTGGAAAAATATCTTCTCTATAAATATTTTTTATTCTAGGAATTAAATTCAATTTCCACAAATCATAAATTCCTGTTGAAGATCTTGGAGATAAAAATTCTTCAAAATACAAAGAGTAAGTTTTGAAATTTTTCCCAAAATCAAGAAAAAATGAAAAATCTTTATTACTTATTAAAATTTTTGTTCCCCCTATACTATTTTTTCCATCAAGAACTTCAATTTTTATCATCTATTTAATATGCCTTCATTAATAACTTCAAAAAAGGTGTCAACTACTTTTTCATCGAAAAGAATACCTCTATTTGATCTAATATAGTCAAGGGTCTCCTCAATTGAGTGTGGTGGTCTATAGGGTTTGTGTGATATCATGGCATGAAAAACCTCACAAACAGCAATTATTTTTGCTTCAATCATAATTTCATTTCCTTTCAATTTTTTTGGATAGCCACTACCATCAATTCTTTCATGATGCTCAAGAATTATTTCAGCAATGGGTAATGGGAAATTTAAATCTTTTAAATATTCATATCCATAATATGTATGTTGTTTTACCCATTCATATTCAACTTCCCTTAATTTAAATGGTTTGTTTAAAATTTCCATAGAAATTGAAATTTTTCCTATATCATGAATTAATGCCGCAATGTATAACATATCTAATTTTTCTTCATCAAGGCCCATTCTTTTTCCAACTTCATATGCAAGTTTTGCAACTGTTTCTCCATGGTTTTTTGAACTTGGATCTCTTAATTCTACTATTTTAGTTATGCCTCTCGCAAGGTTTAATAGAGAATCTTTTAATCTTTTTTCATAATTTAAAGTTTTTAATCCAACAAGGATATCTCTAGTAACTTCTTTCAAGAAATCAATTTCTTCTTGATCAAAAAAATTATCTTTTTTTGAAAATAAAACTAATACTCCAACCTTTTCTTTTTCATCAGAAACTGGAAGAGAGATTGCTGATAAAGTTTCTTCATTATTTATCTTAATTTTTTTAATCTCTCCAGAATAAAATGGTTCAAAAAATTCACTTTCTTTTGATAATATTTGCTTCTCTTCTAATTTTTTATCTAAGTAATTTGAATAAATTTTAATCTCTCCATCTTCTAATACTCCAATACAGCTCCAGTTATATATTTTTGAGTTACTAATAAATCAAGAATTTCCTTAAAAAGATCACTTTTATTTTTTACTCTTAAAATAATTTGATTTATTCCTCTAATTATTGTTTGTAGAGAGATAAGATTTGAGATTTTTTCTTCGTTCTTTTCTTTTCCAGAAATAAGATCTTCTATTAATTTTGATAAATGTTCAATTTCCTCTTTAATTTTCTCTTTTATATCCATTTTTACAATTAATGGTGCCGAAGGAGGGAGTCGAACCCTCATGGGGTTTACCCCCAGTAGATTTTGAGTCTACCGCGTCTTCCAATTCCGCCACTTCGGCTTTATATTTATAATTATATTATGAAATTTTATGATTTTTCAAATTTCATTGAATCAATATCAAAAATTAAAAAGAGAAATGATATAGTTAAAAAGATAAAAGATATATTTTCTGAAATAAATTATGATGAAATTCCTATTTTTATAGAACTTTCCCTCGGGAGATTCGAAAACTTTTCAAAAAAAGATATAAATATTGGAGTTAGTACAGTTATTGAGGCAATAAAGACCATTTCTAATAAAACAACTTTAGAAAGTTTTTCAAATATTGAAGATTTTGGTAATTGGGTTGAAAAAGTTTTTTTAAAAATTGGAAAATTAAAACCTTCAGATTTTACTATTGAGGATATCTATAAAGAAATTTTAAAATTTAAAGAATTAAAAGGAGAGGGTGTTAAAAAAGAGAGAGTTCAAAGGTTAATAGAAATATATAATAAACTTTCTTATATTGAAGCAAAATATTTTACAAAAGCAGTAATAAAAGAGACAAGAAGTGGAATTAAAGAAGGTCTTTTTAAAAAATCTATAGCTTTGTATTTTAATTTAAGCGAAAAAGAAATAGAAGAACTTTATTTAAAATCTGGAAGTTTTAAGAAACTTTTTGAAAATTTCAAAAAGGGAGAATTTAAAATAGAAATATTTAAACCAATTCCAATGATGCTTGCTCAGAAAGTTGACTCTGTTGAAGAAATATTTAGTGAAGGAAACAATTTTTCTTTTGAATATAAATATGATGGTATTAGGGTTCAGATTCATAAAGATAAAGATAAAGTTAAAATTTTTTCAAGAAATTTAAATGATATTACGGAATAATTTAATTCTTGAGGGAGAATTAGTTGGATTTAATAAAAACAAAGAAATTGTATCTTTTCAAGACTTAATGAGTATTATTTTTAGAAAAGAGAAAGAAAATATATTTGATTTAAAAATATTTCTTTTTGACATTCTTTATTTAAATGATAATGATTTAACTAAAGTTCCATATATAAAAAGAATGGATATTCTTGATAAGGTAAGAGGTAAATTTGATAGAGTAAAATATATAAT
>JAOAHY010000016.1 GCA_026414995.1 Caldisericia bacterium
GTTTAGCAGGAGACAATGTTGGTCTTCTTTTAAGAGGTATTGCATTTGATGAAGTTGAAAGAGGTCAAGTAGTTGCTCAACCAGGTTCAGTTCATCCATACAAAAAATTTGAAGCCCAAGTTTATATTCTTTCAAAAGAAGAAGGTGGAAGACACAAACCATTCTTTACAGGATATAGACCTCAATTTTATATTAGAACAACAGATGTTACAGGAGAAATTAAACTTCCAGAAGGTGTTGAAATGGCAATGCCAGGAGATAATGTAATAATGACAGTTGAACTTATCTACCCTGTAGCCCTTGAAGAAGGATTAAGATTTGCAATAAGAGAGGGTGGAAGAACTGTTGGAGCAGGTGTTGTTTCAAAACTTATTGAGTAGGTGAAATATGAAAGAGACAAAAAGTAGAGTAAGAATAAAATTAAAATCTTTTGATTCAAGAGTTTTAGATATATCAGCAACATTGATTGTGAACACACTAAAGAAACTCGGTGTTGAAGTTTCTGGTCCAATTCCACTTCCTTCAGAAAGAACTCTTTATACATTTTTAAGAGCGCCTAACATTGATAAAGATTCAAGAGAACAACTTGAATTAAGAATACATAAAAGACTTATTGATATTTTAAACCCAACACCAGAATCAACAAAAGCATTAATGGATTTAGATTTACCTGCAGGAGTTGATATTGAAATTAAGTTATAAGGAGAAAATTATGAAAGGTATAATTGCTAAAAAAATTGGAATGACTCAGATTTTTGAAGAAAATAAAGTAATTCCAGTTACAATACTGAAGGCAGGTCCATGCAAAGTAATTCAAAAGAAAACTCTTAATAAAGATGGATATCTTGCAGTTCAACTTGGATTTGAACCAGAAAAAGAGAGAAGATTGAACAAGCCACTTCTTGGACATATGAAAAAGGCTGGTGAATATTTTAAATATTTAAAAGAGATCAGAGATTTTGATAAAGAAGTAGGAGAAATTGTTGAAGTTGATATCTTCAAAAAAGGAGAAAAGGTTAAAGTTACAGGAATTTCAAAAGGTAAAGGATTTCAAGGTGTAATGAGAAGATGGGGAATGGGAGGTGGCTTTGATTCTCATGGTTCGACATCTCATAGAAGAATTGGTGCAATTGGAAACAGATTAACACCTCAGAGAGTTTTTAAGGGTAAAAGAATGCCAGGACACATGGGATTAGATACAGTAACAGTTAGAAATTTAGAGGTTGTTTTTATTGATAAGGATAATAATCTTCTTGGACTTAAAGGTGCAGTACCTGGTCCAAATGGAAGTATTGTTATTGTGAGAGGTGAATAATGAATATACCAGTTTATGATATTGAAGGAAAAGTTATTGAAAGTGAAGAAATGCCAGAGGTTTTCTCTATACCACCTCATTATCACTCTTTATTTTTATCAATTAGATACATAAGAAATGCTTTAAGAAGAGGAACTGCTTCCACAAAAAAGAGAGGTGAAGTAAGAGGTGGTGGTAGAAAACCATGGAGACAAAAGGGAACAGGTAGGGCAAGACAAGGATCAATTCGTTCTCCTCTTTGGAAAGGCGGTGGAATTGTTTTTGGACCAAAACCAAGGAGTTTTAGAATAGAAATTCCTAAAAAAATAAAAAGATTAGGCCTTCTATCATCTATAAGTTCTAAAATCAATGAAAGTAAATTTTTTGTAGTAAGTGGAATCAAATTTGAAAAGCCAAGTACAAAAGAAGCAGTAAAACTTTTAAATAAACTTAATCTTTTAGGTTCTACACTTTTTGTATTCTCTGATGAAAATGGAGAAGTGCTTTTAAGTATGAGAAATATTCCAAAAGTTTTACCAATTCACTATAGATTCTTGAATAGTTATGATATTTTAAAACACGACAACCTTATTTTAACTAAAGAAGCATTGGAAAAAGTGAAAGAGGTGTGGGGAAATGTTTGAAAAAGTTTTAATTAGACCTGTCATTTCTGAGAAAAGTCAAAAATTGATTAATGAGAGAAAGTATGTTTTTCTAGTTAATAAAGATGCAAATAAAGAAATGGTTAAAAAAGCAGTTGAAGAGATGTTTAATGTAAAGGTTGAAGATGTTAACATAGTTAAAAAGTATCCAAAAAAGAGAAGAATTAGGTATCTTTTTACTAAAACTCCAGAAGGTAAAAAAGCAATTGTAACCTTAAAGGAAGGTTACTCAATTGAATTTTTGAAAGGAGTGTAATATGGGAATTATAAAAGTTAAACCAACAAGTCCTGGAAGAAGAAATGCAACATATTTGGATAATAACGATATAACAAAAAAAGAACCAGAAAAGAGTTTAACTAAAGGATTAAGAAAAAAAGGTGGAAGAAACAATCAAGGAAAGATAACAATTAGATTTAGAGGTGGTGGAGCAAAAAGATTATATAGAATCATTGATTTTAAGAGAGATAAAGATGGAATTCCTGGAAAAGTGACTTCCATAGAATATGACCCAAATAGATCTGCAAGGATAGCCTTGATTACCTATGCTGATGGTGAAAAAAGGTATATTATTGCACCACTAGGTTTAAATATAGGAGATACAATTCTTTCAGGAGAAAATGTTCCACTTAAACCTGGAAATACAACATTTTTAAAAAACATTCCTGTTGGAACTATAATTCATAACATTGAACTTATTCCTGGAAAAGGTGGACAAATTGCCAGATCTGCTGGTTCATATGCTCAAATTTTATCAAAGGATGAAAAATATGCTCAAATAAAATTACCATCTGGAGAAATAAGATTAATCAATCTAAACTGTAGAGCAACAATTGGTCAAGTTGGTAATCTCGATCATGAGAATGTTCAACTTGGTAAAGCAGGAAGATCAAGACATCTTGGTAGAAAACCACATGTAAGAGGTTCTGCTATGAATCCTGTTGATCACCCACATGGTGGAGGAGAAGGTAGAGCTCCAATTGGTCATCCATCTCCATTATCTCCTTGGGGTAAACCAACTCTTGGTAAGAAGACAAGGAAAATGAAAAAACCAAGCACAAAATTTATTGTTAAGAGGAGGAGGTAGAGATGGCAAGGGCGAAATATGTTGATCCACAACTAATAGAGAAGATAAGAGAAATGAATGAAAAAGGTCAAAAAAAGATTATAAAAGTTTGGTGTAGAGATTCAACAATAACTGAGGAGATGGTTGGACATACAATTGCTGTCCATAATGGGAAAGTTCATATTCCTGTTTATATAACAAAAGCAATGGTTGGACATAAACTTGGTGAATTTGCTTTCACAAGAACATTTAGGGCTCATAACAGACCAACTGAAAGATCAACTGCATTGAAATAGAGGAGGAAAAAATGGAAGTTAAAGCACAAGCTAGATTTGTTAGAATTTCTCCAAAAAAAGCAAGAAAAATTGCCAATATGGTTAGAGGTATGAATGCTAAACTTGCACTTAAATCTTTAAAATTTGTTCCAAATAGAGCTGCGGTACCAATAGCGAAAACAATTAAATCAGCAATTGCTAATGCTAAGAATAATTATCAAATGGATGAGGAATCTTTATTTATAACAAAAATTTTTGTTGATCAAGGTCCTGTAATGAAAAGAATACTTCCCAGAGCAATGGGAAGAGCAGATATAATAAGAAGACCTCTATCTCATATAACAGTTTATGTTGAGGAGAAAAAGGAGGAGTAATGGGACAGAAAACAAATCCATTAGGCTTTAGATTAGGCGTAACAAAAGAATGGAAAGCATTTTGGTTTGCTCCGAAAAAGGATATCCCTAAAATTCTTTTAGAAGATTTGATGATAAGAAATAAAATTGATGAACTTGGAAGAGATGTTGCAGTATCTTCAACTGAGATTTATAGAAAAGGAGAACAGGTAAGAGTTTTAATTTTCAGTGCAAGGCCTGGAGTTTTAATCGGTAAAGGTGGAGCAAACATAGAAAGATTAAGAAACGAATTACAAGAAATTATAGGCAACAAAAAACTAGATATAAAGGTTGTTGAAATTAAAAAACCTGAACTTTCTGCTAAACTTCAAGCAGAATTTATTGCAGATAGAATTGAAAAAAGAGCTTCTTATAAAAGAGCAATGAAACAGACCATCGCAAGAGCAATGAAAGCAGGGGCAAAAGGTATTAAGGTTCAATGTTCAGGAAGATTAGAAGGAGCAGAAATTGCAAGGACAGAATGGTTTAAAGAAGGTAGAGTTCCTCTTCAAACTCTCACAGCCGATATAGATTATGCATATGTTCCTGCTGTTACAAAATTTGGAGTAATTGGAGTTAGAGTTTGGATTTATAGAGGAGAAATCCCTGTTAGAAGATTTAATAGAGAACATCTGGAGGTGTGATATGTTAATGCCAGAGAGAGTTAAATGGAGAAAACAACATAGAATAAGAACAAAAGGAATAGCAACAAGAGGTAATAAACTTGCTTTTGGTGATATAGGTCTTAAAGCACTTGAACCAGGTTGGATTACTGCAAGACAAATTGAAGCAGCGAGACTTCCTCTAACTCAAGTTGCACATAAATCAGGGAAAATGTGGATAAGAATTTTTCCAGACAGACCAGTTACTAAAAAGCCTGCTGAAACAAGAATGGGTGGTGGAAAAGGAGACCCAGAATTTTGGGTTGCAATTGTTAAACCTGGAAGAATTCTTTTTGAACTCGAAGGAGTTCCTGAAAAAGATGCTATAAGAGCTCTTGAACTTGCTCAAGACAAATTACCAATTAAAACAAAGATTGTAAAAAGAGAGGGATAAAGATGAAAGCGAAAGAATTAAGAGAGTTAACTGTTGATGAATTAAAAAGAAAACTTGAAGATTTAAGAAGAGAATTATTCAATCTTAGATTTCAACAAATTACACATCAACTTAAAAATCCGATAAGAATTAGAATTGTTAGAAAAGAAATAGCAAGAATATTAACAATACTTAGAGAAAAGGAGATGTCACAATGAAAAGAAGTTTAATTGGTGTTGTATCTTCAAATAAAATGCAAAAAACAGTTGTTGTTAAAGTTGAAAGAATGATTGAACATCCAAGATATAAAAAAACAATAAAAAGGTTTTCAAAATTTTATGCTCACACTGAGATTCCATTAAATGTTGGAGATATAGTTGAAATAGAAGAAACAAGACCACTTTCCAAATTAAAAAGATGGAGAGTGAGAAGAATAGTAAAAAGGTTTGAGGAAGAGAGTATGGAGGTTGAGGATGATAAGACCATATAGCAGATTAAAAGTTGCTGATAATACAGGTGCAAAAGAGGTTTTGTGTATAAGAGTTCTTGGTAGTTCAAATAAAAAATATGGAAGAGTTGGCGATGTGATTGTTTTCACTGTTAAAGACGCTATACCAAAAAGTCCAATTCCAAAAGGAGCAGTAGGTAAAGGTGTTATTGTTAGAACAAGAAATAAGATTAGAAGACCTGATGGTTCATATTTAAGATTTGATGATAATGCAGTTGTAATTATAGATGATGAAGGAAATCCAAAGGGAACAAGAATTTTTGGACCTGTCTGCAGAGAATTAAGAGAAAAAGGATATTTAAAGATTATTTCACTTGCAGCAGAGGTGGTTTAAAATGAAGCTAAGGATAAAAAAAGGTGACACTGTAAAAGTAATTTCAGGAAAAGACAAAGGAAAAATTGGGAAAGTATTAAGGGTTATTCCAAAAGAAAAAAAAGTAATAGTAGAAGGAGTTAATATTATTAAAAAATATTTTAGACCAACACAAGAAAATCCAGAAGGTGGTAAAAAAGAGGTTGAGGCTCCAATTTATTACTGGAAAGTTCAACTTGTTTGCACTCATTGTAAAAATCCAACAAGAATTGGTATGCTCTTTTTAGAGACAGGTGAAAAAGTAAGAGTTTGTAAAAAATGTGGAGAGATAATTGATAAAGTATAATAGGAGGAAAAATGGGATATTTAAAGTCTAAATGGATGGAGATTGCTCCTAAACTAATGGAAAGATTTAACTATAAAAATATTATGGAAGTTCCAAAGATTGTAAAGATAGTTGTTAATAGAGGAATAGGAGATGCAACCCAAGATCCTAAAGCAGTTGAAAAAACTCAAGAAGAATTTAAGTTGATAACAGGACAAAAACCAATATTCATTAAAGCTAAAAAATCTATTGCATCATTTAAAGTAAGAAAAGGAATGATTATTGGAGCTAAAGTAACTCTTCGTGGAAAAAGAATGGAGGAATTTTTCGAGAAACTTATTAACATTGCACTTCCAAGAATTAGAGACTTTAAAGGACTCTCAAGGAAAAATTTTGATGGAAGAGGCAATTATACATTTGGTGTTGAGGAACAACTTATATTTCCAGAGATAGACTATGATAAAGTTGATAAAATTAGAGGATTTGACATTACAATTGTAACAACTGCTGAAACAGATGAAGAAGCTGAGGCATTACTTGAAATGTTAGGATTTCCATTTGAAAGAAAGAAAAAGGAGGCATAAATGGCTAGAAAAGCAATGATTGAAAAAGCAAAAAAGGAGCCTAAATATAAAACAAGAAAGGTAAATAGATGTAAAGTATGTGGAAGAGTAAGGGCAGTTTATAATGATTTTGGGTTATGTAGAATGTGTGTTAGAAAATATTTTCATTCAGGTTATATACCTGGTATGAAGAAAGCGAGTTGGTAGGAGGTGATACACTTGGTAACAGATCCAATTGCTGATTTAATTGCAAGAATTAGAAATGCAAATATGGTTTATAAAGAAGAAATTGATGTTCCATATTCAAATATGAAAAGAGCAATTGTTCAAATACTTAAAGAAGAGGGATATATTAAAGATTTTGAAATAATAGATAGAGAAAATAAAAAAACTATAAAAATTTATATGAAGTATGGAAGAAACAAAGAAAGAGCAATTTTAGGAATTGAAAGAGTTTCTAAACCAGGTAGAAGAGTTTATGTTGGAAAAGATGAGATTCCAAAAGTTCTTAATGGAATAGGAATGGCGATTCTTTCAACCTCTAAAGGAATAGTTACAGATAGAGTAGCCAAAAAAATTGGAGAAGGAGGAGAAGTTCTTCTTCTTATTTGGTAAGGAGGTATAATATGTCAAAGATAGGAAAAAAGCCAATTCCAATACCAAAAGATGTAATTGTAGAAATTAAAAATAATGAGATTCATGTTAAAGGAAAAAAGGGTGAGTTAACTAAAATAATTCCAGAAAGTCTTAAAGTTAATATTGTTGATAACTCAATTATTGTTGAAAGAAAAAATGATTTAAAAGAAACAAAAGCACTTCATGGGACATATAGAGCATTAATTAACAATATGATAGTTGGAGTTACTGAAGGTTTTCAAAAAGCACTTATTCTTCAGGGTGTTGGATATAAAGCCCAACTTCAAGGAAAAAAACTCATTATTAATTTAGGATATACCCATCCAATTGAAATGGAACCTCCAGCGGGGATAGAGTTTAGTGTTGAAAAAGATATTAAAATATATGTTAAAGGTTTTGACAAAGAACTTGTTGGTCAGGTTGCTGCAAATATTAGAAAACTCAGAGATCCAGACCCTTATAAAGGTAAAGGTGTAAGATATGAAGATGAAATTATCAGAAAGAAAGCAGGAAAAGCACTCAGTAAAGGTGCATAGATTGGAGGTTATAGATGATTAAGATTGTATCTCGAAATGAAATGAGAAAAATAAGACACTTAAGAATAAGAAAGAAAATTAAAGGAACTCCTGATAGACCAAGAGTATCATTTTATAGAAGTTTGAAGCATATTTATCTTCAAGCTATAGATGATACAAAAGGTCACACAATCCTTGCTTTATCAACTCTTTCAAAAGAAATTAGAGATGAAATTAAGGGAAAAACAAGAAAAGAAGTTCACGCTCTTTTAGGAAAGAAATTTGGAGAGATGCTAATTGAAAAAGGAATTAAGAAAATAGTTTTTGATAGAGGTGGATTTAAATATCACGGGAATTTAAAAATTCTTTGTGATGAAATGAGAAATGCAGGAGTTGAATTTTAGGAGGAAAAAATGATAGATCATGAAGAACTGGAAGTAACATCGTATGAAGAGCAATTAATTCAAGTAAGAAGAGTTGCAAAAGTAACAAAAGGTGGTAAGAGATTAAAATTTAGAGCCCTAGTTGTTGTTGGAGATGGAGGTGGTAAGGTTGGAGTTGGTCTTGGTAAAGCAAGTGAAGTTCCTGATGCAATCAGAAAAGCAGTAAATAGAGCAAAAAAAGACTCAATAGAAATTCCACTTAAAGGTACAACAATTCCTCATGAAGTTTGGGGAAAATGGGGTGCAGCAAAAGTTTTTTTGAAACCAGCAGTTCCAGGAACTGGAATTATTGCAGGAGGACCAGTTAGAGCAATTCTTCAAAAAGCTGGCGTTAGAGATGTGCTTTCAAAATCTTTTGGTTCAAATAACCAAGTAAATGTTGCTTTTGCAACAATGGAAGCATTAAAAAGTTTAATAACATATAAAGATAAGGTCGAAATTCTTGGAAAAAAGAAATCTAAGGAGGAGAAGAATGATAAAACTCTTTAATCTCAAAAATCCATTCCCTCACAAAAAGAAATTTATTGTTGGTAGAGGTCCAGGTTCAGGATCAGGTAAAAATTGTGGTTATGGAAATAAAGGTCAAAAATCGAGAAGTGGAAGAGGAAAAGAATCTTGGTTTGAAGGAGGCCAAACACCAATTTACAAGAGATTACCACAATTAAGAGGAATTAAAAATAAATCTCTCAAAAACATTAAAGAAATAGCATCAATAAATATAAAAGATATAGTCGACCATTTTAAAGAAGGAGAAACAGTTAATCTTGAAACTCTAAAAGAGAAAGGACTTATAGAAAATAGAGTCAAATATCTTAAAATACTTGGAGAAGGAGAAATTTCTTTTCCACTAAATTTTGAAGCCCATTCATTTAGTAAAACAGCAAAAGAAAAAATTGAGAAAGTTCAAGGAAAATGTATTATTTTGAGGTGAAAAGATGTGGAATCTTCTAAAGAATGCTCTTAGAATTAAGGAATTAAGAGGAAGAATAATTTTTACACTTTTCATGTTTGCTATTTTTAGATTAGGAACATTCATTCCTGTTCCAGGAGTTAATAGAGATTTGTTAAAAGAAGCAGTAACTCAAGGAGGTCTCTTAAGTTTAATAGATATTTTTGCAGGAGGAGGTCTTTCTAACTTTTCAATTTTTGCTCTTGGTGTATTCCCTTATATTAACGCATCAATTATTATGCAACTTTTAGGTGCAATTTTTCCAAAACTTGAAGAATTAATGAGAGAGGGTGGAGAAGAAGGTAGAAGAAAAATAGCAATGTGGACAAAATATCTTACTTTCTTCCTTGCGTTAATTGAGGCAGGTGCTCTTCTTATAACATTTTCAAATCAAGGTTATGTTACTGCAAAAGGTCTTCTTTCACAATTTACAATAATTTTAACTCTTGTTGCTGGTACTTATGTTTTATTTTGGATGGGTGAGACAATAACTGAAAAAGGAATTGGTAATGGAGTCTCACTTATAATATTTGCTGGAGTAATTAGTAGAATACCAGTAGGTGTTGGAGAAATTGTAAGATTATTTGGTAAAACTGGTGGAATAACTATTCCTCAAATTATTTTTACAATTGTAGGATTTCTTGCAATTCTTTTAGGAATTCTATATCTTTATCAATCTGAAAGAAGAGTTCCTGTCCAATATGCAAAAAGAATTGTTGGTAGAAGAATGTATGGAGGTCAATCAACTTATATACCATTAAGATTAATTCAAGCAGGAATTCTTCCAATAATATTTGCATCTGCTTTTTTAACTTTTCCAGCGACAATTGGTCAATTTTTCCCAGGAACTTGGATAGATTCTATTGGAAAAGCTTTAACAAAATCAAATTCATTTTGGTACAATTTATTTTTCTTCTTGCTTGTAGTTTTCTTTACTTATTTCTATACAGAAATTTCTTTTAATCCAAATGAACTTTCAGAAAATCTAAAGAAGTGGGGAGGATTTATTCCAGGAGTAAGACCAGGCGAAGCAACAACACAATATATTGCAAAAATTATAAATAGAGTTACTTTTCCATCTTCTATAATACTTGGTTTAATTGCTATAGTGCCAAACTTTTTCTTTGGTGCAACTCAGATAAGAGCATTCTATTTTGGAGGTACATCAATTCTAATTATTATAGGTGTTGCTCTTGAAACAGTACAACAAATTGATGCTTATGTAAAGATGCGTCACTACGAAGGTCTATTAAAGTAATGATAATATTAATGCTAGGAAATATTGGAGTAGGAAAGGGGACTCAGGGTAAGTTAATAATGGATAAATATAAAATTCCTTACTTTGCAACAGGTGATATTTTTAGAGAAAATATTCAAAAAAATACTCCTTTAGGAATAAAAGTAAAAGAGATAGTAAGTGAAGGAAAACTTGTTAGTGATGAACTTGTAAATGAAATTGTTTTTGATAAAATTAATAATTTGGACAATTTTATTCTTGATGGTTATCCTAGAACTTTGAATCAAGCTTTGGCCTTTGAAAATTTTATAAAAGAGAAAAAAAAGGATGTTGATATTGTAATTTATATTGATGTTCCAGAAGATGTGATAATCAAGAGATTGTCTGGAAGAAGAATTTGTCCTAAATGTGGCAAAGTTTATAATATTTATCTAGATAAACCAAAAGTTAATAGTATATGTGATTTAGATGGAGAAAAACTTATAATTCGTGATGATGATAGATTAGATGTTATTAAGAAAAGAATTGAAGAATTTAAATTAAAAACTTATCCACTTATTGAATTTTATGAAAAGAGAGGAAAACTTTATAAAGTTGATGGCAATAAAAGTGTTTTTGAAGTTTTTGATGATATCTCAAAGATAATAGATGATTATATTGAAAAGCAAAAGAGAAATTGAAATTATGAGAGAAGCAGGAATTATTCTTTATGAAGTTATGAAAGAATTAAAAGAGATGGTAAAAGAAGGTGTTTCAGCATCTGAATTAGATAAGTTTGCTGAAGAAAGAATAACCTCATTTGGAGCAGTTCCTGCTTTTAAAGGATATAGAGGATACTCTTATTCTGTTTGTGTTTCTATAAATGATGAAGTAATTCATGGGTTACCAATTAAAGATAAAATATTTAAAGATGGAGATCTTGTTTCTATTGATCTTGGTTTAATATACAAAGGATATTATTCTGATATGGCTTACACTTTTCCTGTTGGAGATATTGATAAAGAAAAAAGAAAACTACTTGAAATTGGTGAAAAAATTTTATATAAAGCAATTTCTATGGCGCAAATAGGTAATAGAATAGGTGATATTTCAAACACAATTGAAACACTCTCTAAAAGATTTGGTTATTCTGTTGTTAAAGAATTTATTGGACATGGGATTGGAAGAAAACTTCATGAAGAACCTGAAGTACCAAATTTTGGAACAAAAGATTCAGGTCCATATTTAAAAGAAGGCATGACTTTTGCGATAGAACCTATGATTTGTATGGGAATCGGAGAAGTATTTATTGATAAAGATAGATGGACAGTTAAAACAAAAGATGGAAAACCCTCTGTTCACTTTGAACATTCAATTGCAATAACAAATAATGGGCCAATAATTTTAACTTCAGCAGAGGAGATAAGATGAAAGACAAAGAATATATTGAAGTTGAAGGTATTGTTGTAGAATCACTTCCAGATATGCATTTTAAGGTTAAACTTCCAAATGGGAAAATTATTAAAGCATTTGTTAGTGGAAAAATGAGATTAAATTCTATTAGAGTTCTTCCTGGGGATAAAGTTAGGATACAGATTTCTAAGTATGATCCAACCCAGGGAAGAATAGTTTATAGAATCTCTTAAAGGAGGAAAAGATGAAAGTTAGGTCATCTGTAAAAAAAATTTGTCCTAAATGTAAAGTAATAAAAAGAAAGGGAAGAGTTATGATTTTATGCTCTAACCCTAAACATAAACAAAAACAAGGTTAAGGAGGTAAAAGTGGCAAGAGTTGTTGGTGTTGATTTACCTAAAAACAAAAGAATAGATATTGCATTAACTTATATTTATGGAATTGGTCTATCAAGAGCAAAAGAAATAATTAAAAATTTAAATATTGATCCTAATAAAAAGGTTAAAGATTTAACTCAAGAAGAAATTAACTCTTTAAATGATTATATTCCAAAAAATTATAAAGTAGAAGGAGATTTAAGAAAGGAAATAGCATCAAATATAAAAAGATTGATTGATATAAACTGTTATAGAGGATATAGACATAAAAGAGGTCTTCCTGTCAGAGGTCAAAGAACTAGAACAAATGCAAGAACAAGAAAAGGTCCAAGGAAAACTGTTGGTAGTAAATAAAGGAGGATAAAGAATGGCAAAAACAAAGAAAAAAAGAAGGGTTGATGAGAATGTGAATGTATATATAAGTTCAACATTTAATAATACAATTGTTACTGTTACTGATAAAGAAGGAAATGTAATTTCTTGGGGTTCAGCAGGAACAAGTGGATTTAAAGGAACAAAAAAGGGTACTCCATTTGCTGCACAAGTTGCTGCAGAAAATGTAGCTAAAAAGGTAAGTGCTCTTGGAGCTAAATATGCTGATGTATTTGTTAAAGGTCCTGGTCCAGGAAGAGAGACAGCAGTTAGAGCACTTCAAACAGGAGGTTTAGTTGTTAAATCAATAAAAGATATAACTCCAATTCCTCATAATGGGTGTAGACCACCAAAAAGAAGAAGAGTATAAGGAGGTAAGATAAAGATGGCTAAGATAACTAAACCAAAATGTAGAATATGTAGAAGATTAGGTGTCAAACTTTTTCTTAAAGGTGAAAGGTGCTATTCAAGAAAATGTGCACTTGAGAGAAAATTTTCTCCTCCTGGTGTACAAGGAATGAGAAGAAAAGCGAAACCATCAGATTATGCTATTCACCTTTGGGAAAAACAGAAATTGAGAAAAATATATGGAGTAATGGAAAGACAATTTAAACTCTATTTTGAAAGAGCAAATGCTCAAAGAAAAATTCCAACTGGTGAAAAACTTCTTGAACTTCTTGAAAGAAGATTGGATAATGTAATTTTTAGAGGAGGTCTTGCAGTTTCAAGATCATCAGCTAGACAACTTGTAAATCATGGTCATGTTAAAGTAAATGGAAGAACTGTTAACATTCCATCATATGAAGTGAAACCTGGAGATATTATTGAATTAAAAACAAAATCAAAAAATATTCCTCAAGTACTTCAAGCAATTGAAACAAGACCTTTTGTTCCTTCATGGCTTTCAACAGATTTTGATAATTTGAAAATAATAGTTAATTCCATTCCAACAAGAGATCAAATTGATACTCCAATTAAAGAAGAACTTGTTGTCGAGTTCTATTCTAAATAGGAGTTGAGAATGGAATATTTAGCAGGTAAACCAAAAATTAAAATTTTAGAAGATAACAATAATTATCTTAAAGTTGTAATAGATCCACTTTATAGAGGTTATGGTATTACAATTGGGAATGCTTTAAGAAGAGTTCTTCTTTCTTCAATTATTGGTTATGGTGTATATGCAATTGAAATAAAAGGAATAACTCATGAATTCACAACTATTCCATATGTTTATGAGGATGTTCCACAAATAATATATAACCTTAAGCAACTTGTTCTTAGAGGAAACCTTGAGAAAGATAAACTTCATCTTCATGTAAAAGGAGAAAGAGAAGTTAAAGCAAAAGATATTGATCCTAATCCAAATGTAGAAATAATAAATCCAGATTTACATCTATTTACAATAACAGATAAAAAAGGTGAAGTTGAAATGTTATTGTATGTCAAAAGAGGTTTTGGATATTTATTAGATTCAGAAAATAAAGAACCTGGATTTCCAATAGATACAATATTTATTGACACAAACTTTTCACCAGTTAAAAGAGTGAATTTTGAAGTTTCTTCATCTGATGTAGCTCCTTTCCCAAAAAGAGAAAAACTTACATTGGAAATATGGACAAATGGAGCACTTTCTCCAAGAGAATCAATAAAAGAAGCAATTAATATTTTTAATTACTATATGGGTATGCTTTCAGAATTAAAAGTTGAAGAAGAGAAAAAAGAGATAAGTATTGAACTTTTACCTCTTTCAACTAAAGTTAAAAAGGTTCTTATTAGCGAAGGAATTGAAACTCTATCACAACTTAAAAAAGAATTTTTATCTGGTGGACTTAAAGATTTAAAGGGTATAGGCGAAAAGTATTTAAATGAAATTGAAGATGTTCTTAAAAGTTATAGTGAAGAAGCAGAAGAAGAGAGTATTTTAAATAGATCAATTGAAGAAGTTGCTACAGAGCTTTCAATATCTATGGATGACCTTAATATTTTAAAAATTGGTGGAGTAAAAACATTAAAAGATTTAACAAAACTTTCAATACAAGATCTTTTGTCAGAAAAATTTAATTTATCTTCAAAAGTTGTAAAGAAAATTGAAAATAGATTGAAAAAATGGAATTTATCTTTAAGAAAGGAGATTAGCGATGAGACATAAAGTTGGTTATAGAAAATTAAATAGATATCCATCTCATAGAAAAATGATGTTGAGAAACTTAGTTACTTCTCTAATATTAAAGGAAAAAATTGTAACCACTGAAGCAAGAGCAAAAGAAGCAAGAAAACTTGCAGATAAAATAATTAATCTTGCAAAAAAAGATACACTTCATGCAAAAAAACAAATTTATTCAATTTTACTTTCAAAGGATGCAGGGAAACATCTTGAAGAAATTAAGGATAAGTTTGAGGGAAGAGATGGTGGTTATACCAGAATTGTTCCTTTAGGAGAAAGGAGAGGAGACGGAGCGAAGTTAGTAGTTCTTGAACTTGTTAAAGAGTGATTGAATTAAAGAATTTATACTTCTCATATTTTATTCCAGATAAGGTTGATGTTTTAAAAAACATTAACCTTAAAATTAATAAAGGTGAATTTATATCAATTATAGGAAAAAATGGATCTGGTAAATCTACTCTTGGTAGATTAATCTCATTTTTACTTGAGCCAACTCAAGGCGAAATTTTAATTGATGGAAAAAAAGTTAAAAATGAGATTGATTATCTTGAAATAAGAAAAAAAATTGGAATGGTTTTTCAAAATCCAGACAATCAAATTGTTTCACAAATTGTTGAAGAAGATATAGCTTTTGGATTAGAAAATTTAAATTATGATGAAGAGACTATAAAAAAGAAAGTTGAGGAGGTATTGCTTGAAGTTGATCTTCTTGAGGAGAGAAGATTTCCTCCTCACTTTCTTTCTGGTGGTCAGAGACAGAAACTTGCAATTGCAGGAATATTAGTAATGGAACCAGAATATATTGTTTTAGATGAACCAACTTCTCTTCTTGACCCAAAAGGAAGAGGAGATGTAATAAAATTGATAACAAGATTAAATAAAAAGGGAATAACCATTATATTAATTACACATAGAATGGAAGAAGCAATATTAGGGGATAAAATTTATGTTTTAAATGATGGAGAAATAGTGATGGAAGGTGAACCAGAAGAGGTATTTACAAATGTTGATTTTTTAAGAAGCATTGGTCTTTCTGTGCCACCTCTTACTTATCTTTCATACTTACTTAAAATTGAAGGATTACCAATTGAGGTAAAATTATGGAATTTAAAAGAAATGAAGGAAGAACTCCTGCAATTGAAATTAAGAATTTAACATATACATATTCAAGAGGCCTTCCTTATGAAAAAGAGGCAATAAAAGATATTAATTTAGTAGTATATGAAGGTGAAGCAGTAGGAATTTTAGGACACACTGGAAGTGGTAAATCAACATTAATTCAACATTTGAACGGAATACTTCTTCCCCAAGAGGGAGAAGTCAGGGTTTTTGGAGAGAAAATCATAAATGATAAAAAATTTTTAAGAAATTTAAGAAAAATTGTTGGAGTTGTATTTCAATTTCCAGAGGATGAACTTTTTGCAGAAACTGTTTTTGAAGATATTGCATTTGGACCAAAAAATCTTGGATTAAGTGAAGATGATATTAAAAAAAGAGTATTAAATTCAATAAATGAAGTGGGTTTAGATGAAAGTTATCTTGAAAGATCCCCATTTTCTCTTTCAGGAGGAGAAAAAAGAAGAGTTGCAATTGCCTGTATTTTATCAATGGAACCAAAAATTCTTGTTTTAGATGAACCAACATCAGGATTAGATCCAATAGGAAGAGAAGAGATAATTTCATTAATTAAAAAATTAAAAGAACAGAAAAAAGTAACAATAATTATGATTTCACATTCAATGGAAGATATTATTCAATTTATTGATAGAGTTTATATTTTAAATAACGGTAAAGTTGTTTTAGAAGGAAAAACTGAAGAAATTTTTCAAAAAAAAGAACTGTTGGAAAGGTATGATTTATCTGTTCCTGAACTTTTTCAATTAGGTGAAGAGTTAAAAAAAGAAGGCTTTGAAATTAAAAACCCATTTAAAGATTTTGAAATTGCAAAAAGAGAAATTTTAAGGAATTTATCATGATAAGTAAAGATTCTATTGTAATTGGACAATATTATCCTGGATTTGGTTTTTTATATACTTTAGATCCAAGAGCAAAAATAATATCTTTTCTTTTTTTGATGATAGTAATTTTTGTATTCAAAAGTTTATATTCTTTTATTCCAGTTTTCTTTTTAATTTTATTCTTTTTTATATCATCAAGAATTCCATTAAAACATGTTTTAAGGGGACTAAAACCAATTTTCATTCTCTTAATAATTACTATTTTTTTCCATTTTTTCTTTACACCAGGTATAGAAATTTTAAAAATATTATTTTTTAAATTAACATATGAGGGTTTAAATAGAGGAATTTTTATTGGAACAAGATTAATTATTTTAATTTTAATATCTTCAATATTAACTTTTACAACATCTCCACTAGAATTGACAAAAGGTTTGGAATTTTTAACCTTACCTTTAAACAAAATTGGATTTCCATCATCAGAGATAATTATGATGATAACAATAGCTTTGCGATTTATCCCTGTACTTGTAGAAGAAACCGATAGAATTATTGTAGCACAAGTTAGTAGAGGAGCTAATTTAGATGAGGGTAATATTATAAAAAGAGCAAAAAATTTAATTCCAATATTAATTCCTCTTTTTATTTCTGCTTTTAGAAGAGCAGAAGACCTTGCAATTGCAATGGAGGTAAGATGTTTTCAACCAGGTAAAAAAAGAACATATATGAGAAGACTTTTATGGCATAAAAAAGATACAATATTTATTATATTTGTTTTCTTTTTAGGAATTATTTCTTATTTTATAAAATGGTAAAAAATATAAAACTCACATTAATGTATGATGGAACAAATTTTTTTGGAACTCAAAAAAACAAAAATTTAAGAACAGTTGAAGGAGTTTTAGAAATAACTTTAAAAAAAATTATAAATATAGAAAATATTGATATAACCTTTGCTAGTAGAACAGATAGAGGAGTTCATGCAATTGGTCAAGTTGCTAATTTTTTGATAGATACTAATATTCCAGGGGAGAGATTTAAAAATATTTTAAATAATAAACTTCCATCAGATATAAAAGTTAAAGAATCAATTGAAATAGAGAATAATTTTTCATCAAGATTTAATTCTAAAGGAAAAATTTATATTTTTTTTATAAATTACTCAAAAGAAGAACCACATCCTATAATTGATAGATACTCATTATGGTTTCCATATGAAATTAATTTAGATAGACTTTATAAAAATTTAAAACTATTTGAAGGAGAGAGAGATTTTTCTAGTTTTACAACAGAAGAAGAAAGGAGAGAAGTTTCAACAATTAGAGAAATATATGAAACAAATTTAATAAAAAAGAATAATTTTTTAATTTTGTATTTTTTTGGTAAATCTTTTTTAAGACATCAAATAAGAAGAATGGTTGGAGCGCTTCTTGAAATTGAGAGAAGAAATTTAAAAAGTGAGGTTCTTATTGAAGCATTTAAATCAAAGAAACATTTCATCGGAGAAAAAAAAGTTTCATCAAGAGGACTTTTTTTATATAAAGTGATTTATTAATTACCCTTTGCAAATTTTATAACCTTCATTGCAAGACAAAGTGTTGAATCTATAATTGGAATTTTTGTATTTATAAATTGTAATAATAGAGGAATTTCTGTACAACCTGCTATTATTATTTCTGAGCCACTTTTTATATATTCTTCAACTATTTTCATGAATGAATCTTTGTTTTCTTTTATTTTACCCCCTTTAATTGAATAAATAATATTCATAACATCATCAAGCAAATCATCTCTTATAATAACTTTATAACCTTCTTCTTTAAGAGGATTTTCATAAACTTTTCCAATTATAGTGCCTTTTGTTGCAACAAGGCCAACATTTTTAATTTCTTTATAATTTTCTTTTATTTCTTCAATAACAGATTCAACTATACTTATAAAAGGAACAGATAAATTTTTTCTTATTTCATCTAAAAAATAGTGTGCAGTATTACATGGCATACATATCGCTGAAACACCTAAATTTTCAAGATTTTTTGCAGATTTTAAAATGTAAGGTAGTGGATTTTCACCTTTTCCTAAAAGATATGCTGTTCTATCTGGAATTTGTGGGTAATTATCAATTATTAAATGTATATGCTCTTGGTCTTTATTTGCTTTTGTATTTTTTATTATTTTATAAAAAAGGTCCAGAGTAGCCTCTGGACCCATTCCACCTATTACACCAATTATCTTTTCTTTTATTTCCATTTGGAAAGGTCAAGTTCCTTTTCTGTTTTTGCTACAATTGCAGTTCCAACCATGTCTCCAGTAACATTTAAGCAGGTTCTACCCATATCAAGAATTGCATCTATTCCAAGAATCATTGCGTATGCTGCTGCAACTGCTGTGCCTGCTTCAACTTTAAATCCGACAGAGTTTAAAACCATAAGAAGCATTATTGCTCCTGCACCAGGAACTCCAGCAGTTCCAATTGATGCTAGAGTTGCTGTTAAAACAACTATCATTTGTTGTGAGAATGTTAAATTAGCTCCAACTGCAAAAGCTACAAATAATGTGCAAACACCTTGGTATAAACATGTACCATCCATATTTATTGTTGCACCAAGTGGAAGAGTAAAAGAATAAATCGATTTTGGAACTCCTAAATTTTCATCTGTGTTTTTCATTGTAATTGGAAGAGTAGCACTCGAGCTTCTAGTAACAAATGCAGTAAGCATTGCTTCCTTGGCTCCTTTTAGAAATCTATAAAATGATAACCCAAAAAGCGATAATGCACCTCCATAAACTAAAAATAAGTGAACAGCTAAACCGAGATAAACTGTAAGAGTTACCATTCCGAGTGGTCCAAATGCTTTTGGACCCTGTTTTCCGAATACAACTGCAATTAATGCAAAGACACCAATAGGAGCATATTGAAGTACACCACCAACAATCTTATACATTATTTCTGCTGCTGCATCTGAAAATTTAAAAACAAGATTTGCACCTTCTCTTAATCTTTCATCTTTACTCTCTCTTAAAATAGAAATTGCAATACCAAAAATTAATGCAAAGAAAATTATTGGCAAAACATCTCCTTTTGCTAAAGAATCAACTGGATTAGTTGGAATTATATTTAAAAGAGTTTGAACTACTGAAGGAGCGGTTAACTCTTTTCCTGGTGCTTCACCAGGTAAAGTTAATCCAAGACCTGGTTTTAATAAATTAGCAAATATTAAACCTATAATAACTGCTATTACTGTTGTTATTAGGTAATAGATAATTATTTTAACTCCGACTCTTCCAAGTTTTGATGGAGCAATGCTTGCTGCACCAGTTATTAATGAGAAGAATATAACAGGAACCACAATCATTTTTAATAATCTTATTAACAAATCTCCTAAAGGTTGTACAACTTCTATTTTTGGTCCTACAACAATACCAACGATTATACCAATAATTAACCCAATGAGAATTCTTAAGAGTAGGTTTGGTTTAAAATACCAATCTAAAATTCCCACTCTTTTTTTCTCCATTTTTTACCTCCTATCTATGTATTTAAATAATTTACCATTTTCATTATAAATAATTTATTAAAAAATTAAAAGATTTTATTATGTTATAATCAATATAATGATTATTTTAGGAGGTATGATAATGTCAAAAGTATTGGGAGAAGAAGTTTTAAGAAAAGCTATACAGGGTGAATTACAAGCAGCAAATTTTTATTCAGATGTTTCAAAATTAATCGTTAATAAAAAATCTAAATCTCTTATAGAATCTCTTTCAAATGAAGAACTTAAGCATAAGGTAATTCTTGAGAAAAGGTATAAAGAACTTTATAATAAAGATTTTGAAGAGATTCCAGGCTTTGTTTTTGACCCAAATTTAAAAATTGAAAAATTTGGGATAAATTCTAAAAGTGATGCAATAGAAATTATAAGTTCAGCAATTGAAGCTGAAAATAATGCAATCAAATTTTATTTTGAACTCATGCAAGGAGTAGAATCAAATGAAGATAAAGATTTACTTCAATCGTTAATAAATTTTGAAAATTCTCACAAACAAAGATTACAAGATGAATATGAGAAATTAAACAAAGAATTTATTTGGAATATACCTGAATAAGATGGGTGTTGTAAGTGTAAAAAATTTAACAAAGTTTTATGGAGAACTTAAAGCAGTTGATAATGTCTCTTTTGAAATTGAAGAAGGAGAGATTTTTGGTTTAATTGGACCGAATGGAGCTGGCAAAACAACTACTTTAAGAATAATTGCAACCATTCTTTCACCTACTGAAGGTGATGTAAAAATATTTGGGTATGACCTCAAAACTCAAAGCGATAAAATAAGGGAGATAATAAGTTATCTTCCTGAAGAAGCAGGTGCTTATAAATCTCTATCTGGGTTAGATTATCTTGAATTTATGGCCTCTCTTTATTCAAAAGATAATGTAGCAAAAGAAAAATATCTCAAAAACGCTCTTCAAATAGCAGATTTAGGAGATAGAATCAAGGACAAAATTGGAAGTTACAGTAAAGGAATGGTTAGAAAACTTCTTCTTGCAAGAAGTTTGATGCACTATCCTAAGTTAGCAATACTTGATGAACCAACATCAGGTCTTGATGTAATAAATTCTATTGAAATTAGAAAAATAATAAAAGAGTTCACAAAAAATGGAACAACAGTTCTTTTATCATCTCACAATATGCTTGAAGTAGAATTTTTATCAGATAGAATTGCTCTAATAAATAAAGGTAAAATTCTTCTCCAAGGAAAACCAGAAGATTTAAAGAAAGAATTTAATGCAAGAAACATAGAAGAGGTATTTATGGAGGCAGTGAATAAATGAAAAAATTTTGGGTTTTATTTAAAAAAGAGGTGAAAAGTTTAATTACACTACAACTTATTATTCCTTTGGTCATAATGGTTGTAATATTTTCATTAATTGGTAATATTGTCGGCAAACAAACCCAAAAGGCAAGTGAACCAAAATCTATAGCTATTTTAGATTATGATGATACATTTCTTTCCAAAGAAGTTATCAATACACTAACTCAGAGCAATTTTAAAGTTAAACTTCTTGATAAATATATTTCAAAAGATGATGCAATTTTAAATATAAAAAAAGAGAAAATTCAAACTTTAATTATAATTCCATTAGGCTTTCAAGATAATGTTATAAGATACATACCAACTGAAATTGAGACTTATAATATTATGACAGGATTTTCTATGATAAATATAATGCAATCAGTCTCAACAAATGCAATTTTAAATAGTATAAATGAATCAATTTCTAATAGATATATATCTGAACGTTTCATTGGAATGAACCCTGATTCAATTAAAAGACCTATAAAGGTAAAAAGTTTTGTTATGGTAAAAGATAAAATTTCAGAAACAACAATAGAGGCAATTTCAAGTGCTGTAACTTCTCAAAATACTTTTATACCAATTATATTAATGATTGTTATAATTTTTTCATCACAAATGATTGCATCTTCAATTGCACAAGAAAAAGAGAATAAAACTTTAGAAACTCTATTAACAATTCCAATAAATAGAACTTCAATTATATTTGCAAAGATGTTAAGTTCAGGAGTTATAGCTTTAATTATGTCAATCGTTTATATGGTTGGAATGAGAAATTATTTATCTGGAATAATGAGTAGCAGTGGTATATCTCAAGGAATGCAAAGTATGTCTAAGGTTTTGAGTGAACTTGGATTAACTTTTAACACAACAACATACATTATTTTAGGCATCTCTCTTTTTTTAGCAATTCTCTGTGCACTATCACTTGCAACAATATTAGCTGTTTATGCAGATAGTGTTCAAAGTGCACAAACTTTATTAACTCCTTTAATGGTTATGGTATTAATACCATATTTTCTATCTTTATTTATTGATTTAAATTCTCTTCCTTTTATAATAAAAATAATTATTTTCCTTATTCCATTTTCACACCCCTTTATGGCTAATACATTTCTTTCTTTTGGAAATTACATCTTTCCAATTATAGGAATTGTATATGAAATAGTTTTCTTTTTAGCATGTCTATATATTGCAACAAAAATATTTTCTTCTGATAAAATAATTACAACAAAGTTAAAAATCACTAAAAAAATATCTTTTTGAATTTAACTGTTAAAATAAAGTTATGAATTTAGTTGATGGAGTAATAATTTTAATTCTTATTTATGCTTGTTATGCAGGATATAAAAAGGGAATTTTTAAAATAATAATTTCTATTGCCGGATTTTTCTTAAGCATTTACCTTGCCTATAAATTTTCAACTAATTTGGCAATTTTTCTTGAAGAAAGGTTCGGTTTTATAACTAATATTAAAAACTATATAACTCCTTTAATTAATTTACCACCAGAAACTAAAATTTTATCAAACACTCAATCAAACCTTTATCTTTTTATTGATTCACTTAAACTTCCAAAATTTTTAAAATCATCATTTTTAGAAAATATTAACTTATTAACGAATTTCGAAAGCATAAATACAGTCTTTGAATCGTATATTTATTTAATTTCACTTGTAATTGCAGAGATTATTTCTTTTATTATTCTATTTTTATTCTTCATAATTATATTTTCAATTTTAAAAGGAATATTTTCATCAATATTACATAAAATTCCAATAATTGGAACACTTGATAGAATATTTGGTCTAATAATAAATATGATGCTTTTCTTTTCAATAATAATATTAATTGTTTTTATTTATTCAAATTTATTATTAAAGATAATTAAACCAGATTCTATTATTGTTAGATATTTTGAGTCATCAAAAATTGTAAAGTTTATAGAAGATAATATGGTATTTTTTAAATCTATACTTAATGCTCTTATTGTTAAAATCATGGAGGCATTGAGTTGAAAAAAATTTTGATATTAACTATTATATTTATTTTCCTTTCTTTAAATAAAATTTATGCTTTAAATGTTGACATAAGAGTTCTTTTGTTTCAAAATCCTATATATTTAGAATTTGGAGATAAGATAACCTTAAAATATAATAGTTTTGAAATTTTTAATGAAAGTAAAATTTACTATATTGAAAAAGATTTAAATACATTTAGAGTTAGAGTAGGAATCTTTATTTCTATAAACGATGCTTTAAAATACTATGATTATTTAAAAGAAAAGATTCAAGGAAAAGAGTTTTTTATAAATTTTGAAAATGGAAAATATGCTTTAGAAATTGGTGATTTCAAATCAAACGAAGAGAGAGAAACCTTTAAATTGATAAATAAACTCTATCTTATCTTTATGGAGAATGTAGATATTTCAGGTTTTTACATTTTTTTTGGATCAGAAAGATTAAAAATACAGTTGAAAAAGAATGAGTTAAATGGAATTATTTTTGAGATATATCCTCAAAATGATTTTGTTAAAGTTAATAATAGAAAGTATAGAGGTTATATTTATCTTTATGTGAATTTCTCAACCTCATACATAATTAATAAATTAAATATTGAAGATTATCTCAAAGGGGTTGTTCCATCTGAAATGCCCGCAAGTTTTAATATTGAAGCACTTAAAGCACAAGCAGTTGCAGCAAGAACATATGCTTTATCAAGGATAAAAGAAAAAAATATTTATGATGTTACTGCTACACCATTAACTCAAGCTTATCTTGGAGTTGATAAAGAAAATGAGAAAACAACTCTTGCGGTTGAAACAACTAAAAATGAAGTTATTACCTTTGATGGAAAAATAATAGAGGCACTTTATCATTCTACATCTGGTGGTTATACAGAAAATAATGAAAATGTATGGTTTTCAACACCTTACCCATATTTAAGAGGAGTTGAGAGTCCATATGAAGATAAATCACCACATTACAGTTGGACTCAAACTTTTACAAATTATAGAATTCAAATGTTATTCAAAAAATATTTTAAACAAAACAATCTTTATGATATAGGAGAAATTATTGGATTTGAAGTAATAAAAAGAGGAGTTTCTCCGAGAGTTGTTGAAATAAAAGTTATAGGTATGTATGAAGATTTGATTTTAACAGGGCCGCAATTTCAATCTATATTAGGCCTCAAAAGCACTTGGTTTGATTTTGAATTTAAAGTTTATAGATTCAATCACCTATATTCAATTGTAAATATGGTTGATAAATTACCTCTTTTTAAAAGTAGTTTTGATGGATTAGTTAAAAAATTTGAAGATTTTGAATATAATATCCAAGATATTAGAAGAAGATGGGATATAGTTGTTTTTAAAGGAAAGGGTTGGGGACATGGAGTTGGTATGAGTCAATGGGGAGCTCAAGGTTTTGCAGAAAATGGTTTGAATTATATTAACATATTAAAACATTATTATACTGGCACAAATGTAGTAAAATTAGAGAATGGAAATTGATTTATTTGATTATGAGCTTCCGAAGGAACTTATTGCTCAAGAACCATTAAAAGAAAGAGATAAAGCAAGATTGCTTGTTTTATATAAAGATAGTGGAAAAATAGAACATAAATTTTTTTATGAACTTCCAAATTTATTAGAAGAGGGAGATCTTCTTGTTTTAAATGACACAAAGGTTATAAAAGCAAAAATTAGTTTAACACTTGATACTGGTGGTAAAATTGACGCACTTTTTCTTAAAGGCTCGAAAAATTACATAGAAATCAAAGCAAAAAGGGCAAAAAAATTAAAAGAGGGAAGAGAAGTATATTTTAAAGATGGAACAAAAGGGTTAGTTAAAAAAATTTTAGAAGAGGGGAAAAGAGTTCTCGAAATTCCTGAAATTGATGACTACATCTCTTTTATCGAAAAAATAGGTGAAGTTCCTTTACCTCCATATATTAAAAATAAAAATATTAAAGAAGAAGATTATCAAACAGTTTATGGAAAATATTTAGGTTCAATTGCAGCTCCAACTGCTGGTCTACATTTCACAGATAATTTAATTCAGAAGTTAAAGGAAAATAAAATAAAAATTGAATATGTAACTTTGCATGTAAGTACTCCAACTTTTGAACCACTAAAGGGAAAAAGATTAGATGAAATTAAACTTGGTGAAGAATGGATTGAGGTTAGCGAGAGAGTTTTAAATGAAATTAAAAATACAAAAATGAATAATAAAAGAGTTATTGCTGTTGGAACAACAGTTGTTAGAACTCTTGAGACAGTTTCAAGAATGGAAGGTATAAAGGAATATAAAGGAACAACTAATTTATTTATTAAACCTCCTTTTGAATTTAAATTTGTTGACTCCATGATAACTAACTTTCATCTTCCAAGAACTTCTCTTCTTGTTTTAGTCTGTGCTTTTGGTGGAATTGAAAATGTCTTAAATGCATATAAAATTGCAGTAAAAGAAAGATATAGATTTTATTCTTTTGGTGATGCTATGTTAATTATTTAACTTTATAGTATAATTCTTTTGGAATTAACAAAATTTAAGGAGGATTTTTATGATTAGATTTGCTGAAAGAACACAAACAATGGGAACAGAGGGTGCATTTGAAGTTCTTGCTAGAGCTAAAGAACTTGAAAAAATGGGTAAAGAAGTTTTTCATTTTGAAATAGGAGAACCTGACTTTGATACTCCTGAAAATATAAAAAAGGCTGCTTTCGAAGCTTTAAATAAAGGTTTTACTCATTACACCCCTGCTTTTGGAATTTATGAAGTAAGAGAAGCAATTGCAAAATATATTACAAAAACAAGAGGATTTGAAGTAAAGCCTGAAAGTATTATTGTAACTGCTGGTGCAAAACCTGCAATTGTCTATGCATTGTTATCACTTGTAGATAAAGGAGAAGAGGTGATTTATCCAGATCCTGGTTATCCAATATATAATTCTGCTGTTAGAATCGCTGAGGCAAAACCTGTTCCTTTACCTCTTTTAGAAGAAAAGGACTTTAGATTTGACCTAAATGATCTTGAAAAGAGAGTGACAGATAAGACAAGAATGATAATTTTAAATTCACCCCATAACCCTACTGGTGGTATTTTGACACTTGAAGATTTTTATGGAATAAGAGATATAATTGGAAATAAAGAGATTTACATATTAGCAGATGAAATTTATTCAAGAATAGTTTATGAGGGGGAATTTATATCTATAACAAAAGTTAAAGAATTAAGAGATAGAGTTATATTAATTGATGGTTTTTCAAAAACATACGCAATGACAGGATGGCGTCTTGGATATGCAGTTGCTGATCCAGAAATAATAAAAATGATTGCAAAATTTGTAATTAATAATTATTCATGTCCAACAGCTTTTGTTCAAATTGCAGGAATTGAAGCACTTGAAGGAGATCAAAGTTCAGTTGATTATATGGTTAAAGAGTTTAAAGAGAGAAGAGATATAATTGTTGAAGGATTAAACAATATAAATGGAATAACTTGTCGACTTCCAAAGGGTGCTTTTTATGTATTTCCAAATGTGAAAAGTTTTGGAAAAACCTCTAAGGAGATACAAAATTATCTTTTAAATGAGTATGGAATTGCATGTCTTCCAGGTACAAGTTTTGGAGAATATGGAGAAGGATATTTAAGATTTTCTTATGCAGCGAGCAAAGATAGCATTAAAAAAGCATTAGAAGTTTTAAAGGAGGCATTTAAGAGGTTATAATGGATTATTTTAGTTTACTTCTTTGGTTATTTATTTTTGTTTCACTTTTTTATCCTGTATTTCAAAGAAGACAAATAGAGTTTGCTAGATTAAGAGTTATAGCATCTCTTCAAAAAAAGAGGGGGTCAAGAGTTATTACATTGATTCATAGAGAAGAATCTATTTCATTTTTTGGAATACCTTTTAGAAAAATGATTGATATTGAGGATTCAGAACAAATTTTAAGGGCAATAAGAGAGACTCCTGATGATATGCCGATAGATCTTATTCTCCATACCCCGGGAGGACTTGTTCTTGCTGCAGAGCAAATCGCTAGAGCATTGATTAGAAGAAAAGGAAAAGTTACTGTTTTTATACCTCATTATGCTATATCAGGCGGAACTTTAATAGCACTAGCAGCAGACGAAATTGTTATGGATAAGAATGCTGTTCTTGGACCAATTGATCCACAAATTGGAGGTTATCCTGCAATTTCAATTTTAAAAGCCGTTGAAAAGAAAAATATAAATGATCTTGATGATCATACATTGATTCTTGCTGATATAGCAGAAAAAGCAATGAATCAGGTTTATGAACTCGCAACAGAAATATTAAGTGATAAAGAGGAAATATTAACAAGAGAAAAAATTGAATTCATTGCTAAAGAGTTATCTTCAGGAAAATGGACCCATGATTATCCATTAACATGTGAAAGAGTTAAAAAACTTGGATTACCTGTTTCTTTTGATATGCCAGAAGATGTATATTTACTTATGAGTTTATATCCACAAGCAGGTGTTGGTAGGCCATCTGTACAATATTTACCAATGCCAGTTCAACCGCCTCAAAAAAAGACAACACAAAATGAATAATAAACTAAATGCCTTAATTAAAAATATTGCAAAGGTAATTGTTGGTAAAGATGAAGTAATCAAAAAGGCAATTATTACTTTAATTTCAGGTGGTCACCTTCTTATTGAAGATGTTCCAGGAGTTGGTAAAACAATGCTTGCAAAATCTATTGCAAAAAGTATAAATCTTGATTTCAAAAGGATTCAATTTACACCTGATTTACTTCCTTCAGATATTATTGGAATAACTGTATATAACGAAAAGACGAAAGAATTTGAATTTAAAAAAGGTCCTATTTTTTCAAACATAATTCTTGCTGATGAAATAAATAGAAGTACACCAAAAACTCAATCTGCACTTCTTGAAGCAATGGAAGAAAAACAAGTTACAGTTGATGGAATAACTTATCGCCTTAATGAGCCCTTTTTTGTAATTGCTACTGAAAATCCAATAGAATATGAAGGAACATTTCCTCTTCCTGAAGCACAACTTGATAGATTCTTTATGAAAATTGAGATTGGTTATCCTAATAAGGAAGATGAAGTTCTTCTTTTAAGTAAAGTTCAAATAAAACATCCAATTGAAGATTTGGAGGAAGTTATAACAAAAGAGGAAATTTTAGAAATTCAAAAAGAGATAAGAAAAGTTCATATTGATGAATCTCTTAAAGAATATATTGTTAAACTCGGAAAAGAACTAAGAGATGATGACGATATTTATCTTGGACCTTCTCCTAGGAGTTTGATTGTTTTAATGAGAGTCTCTCAGTCAAAAGCATATATTGAGGGAAGAGATTTTGTCATTCCTGATGATATTAAATATCTTTTTGAGTCAGTTATGTCTCACAGAATTATTTTAAAACCTGAATCTAGACTTAAAGGAGTTAGTGAAAAAGAGGTATTAAAAAGAGTAGTTGAAAGGGTAGAAGTCCCAATTGTTTAAAAATTTTAAAAAAGAAATAATCCTTTTTATTATTTTATTTATTGGTATTTTATTAAACTCTAAATTTTTAATTTCAATATCTATTTTCTTTGTTTTATATATTCTCTTCTATAAAAATTTTTTAAGAAATGAAATTAAAAATTTTAACTATTCAATAAAAATTTCTCCAAGCTTCATTCTTGAAGGTGAATTTTTAGAAATCTCTTACTTTTTAAAATTCTTTAAAACAAATTTAATTAATTTTGAGTTAATTCCTTCTCTTCCAACATATTTTATACCAATTGAAAATAAAAATTTATATCTCGAAATTTATAAAAATAATGAATTTATACATAAATTTAGAGTTAGAGCTAAAAAAAGGGGTAAATATTTTCTTGGAAGTTTTAAAGTAAGAGTTTATGATATTTTAGGTCTTGTCAACATAGAACAATTTTTTGATCTTAAAATTGAAGTAGTTGTTTATCCAAAAATGATTGATATTAAAAAATCTATTATTAAAATGAGAGAACCATCTTTCGGAATAAAAGTAAAAGAGAAAATTTTTGAAGATTTTACATCTATTCAAGGTCATAGAAAATATACTGGTAATGAAGAGCTTAAAAAGATAAATTGGAAACTTTCTGCTCATACTGGTGAACTTTTGGTAAAAGAATTTCCATCAACAGCAATAACTTCTGTTACACTTATTATTGATACATTTGGTTCAAATAATCCAAGAAATCAAGAAATATATGAAGAACATGTGACAACTATATCTTCATCTTTTATATATTTTTTTGAAAGATCTAAATTTTATTATGGTTTATGGATTCCAGAATATTTGAGAATTGAAGAAAAAAATGGAAAAGACCATCTTATAAAAGTTCTTTCAGTAATTTCAGATTTAAAAAATACAAAAGAAATTGATTTTTCATCTTTTATAATTGAAAATTCAAGAAAGATAAAAGAGTTAAGAAATGTATTAATAATCAAAAGAACTATAAATATTCCTGAACTTTATAATCTTATAAAAACAAAAAGCATGTTTTCAAATTTTACAATTTTTCTTCTTCCAGATTTTGGATTCTTATACCCTTGGGAAAAACCTCATCCATATAATATACAAGAAACAGAAGAAATAGAGTATGTAAGAAAAATAAAAGATTCTTTAAAAAGAGATGGAATTAATATTATAATTATAAGAGGAAATGAAAGCATCAAAGATCTTGTTTTTGTATAATTTAACTCTTATTTTAAACTGGTTTTTAGTAAGTTTTTTACTTATAAATATTTTGTTTAAGAATATTTTTTTATCAATTTTAATTCCAGCTTTTTTCTTTATTTTTATTCCTAGTTTTAAGAATATAAATATAGAAACCACTTTAAAAATATTAATCAGCATTTTTTCAATTTTTATGATTTTCATTACAAACACTCCTATTACTTTTCAAATTTTTCTAAAAATTCTTTTGTTCTCATTTATTTATATTCTCTCATTGATAACTTTAAAAACAGAAATTTCAAATTATCTATCAATTATACTAATTGCCATTATATTATTTTTTTATGAAAGATTTATTGGAACCAATTTGTTGATCTTTATTTTGTCTTTTATTTTTATAATCCAATCAATTTTTTTAAATTTTTTTAAAAATAAAACTTATTATTTTTGGGAAAATAATTTTTTAATGAAAACATCACAAGGTAAAAGAATTTTTAAAAATTTAATTTTGATTTCATTAATTTCAATTATTTTAATCTCAATGATATCATCAATAAATATTAATTTTATAAATAAATTGACATTACCAAGTGATTTTATATTAAATAGAAATGAAAATTTACAAGAAGAAAAAAATTTTGAAACAAAAGATTCTAAAATAACGATATTTACTAAAAGATATATTTTTAGAATTAGTGATTTTTCAAGAAAATTCTTAAATTTTCTTTTTAATTCTTTCTATCTTATTCTATTTTTAGGTATTTTCGTAATTTTAATATTATTTGGAATAAAATTTTATAATCTTATTAAAGCAGTTTATGGAAAGGAGAAATCAAAAAGATTTTTAATCTCATCATTTATAATTTCGGTTTCGATAATTTTATCAATATATTTTTTATATAAACCATTTGAAATTCTAATTAGGTCTATTGTTAAAAATACAAAAATAGAAGAAATTTCTATTCCGTTGTTTGAAATAATTCAAAAGATAAGAAATTTTTTTAGTTCAAACTCTAATATAAATCAAAAAACATTACCAATTTCAATTGACTTTGGTTTAATTTTTGTAGTTTTAACATTTATTATAGCATCAACGATTTTTTTATACTTTTTGATTTTTTATATGTATAAATCTAATTTTAATGAAAGAAAACTAGAATTAAATAAAATTATAGAGGAATTTAGTAATGAAAAAGATGAAATTTTTGAAATTAGTGGTACACCTAGAGAAAAAATTATAAAACTCTATAATATTCTAATTAAGAAACTTTCATTGATTATATTGAAACTTGATTATGAAACTCCTAATGAATATAGATTAAAATTTAAAAAAGAAAAACCTGAACTTTCAAATGAGATTGATTTAATTACAGATAATTTTATTATTTCAAAATATTCTTACTATGATATTAGTGATGAATCATTTAATAAAACATTTTTAGCATTTAAAAAATTAGGTAGTAAAATATTTAAGGAGGTGTACTTTGGCAGAGAGATTTAAAGGTGCAGATAGACCTGAGACAGAGGAGGGAAAACAGTATCATATAGATTTAAAAAAAGGTGATCTTGCTAGATATGTTTTAACTCCAGGTGATCCAGGAAGAGTCGATAGAATTTTAAAAACATGGGATGAAGGAGAAATAAAGGCGTTTCATAGAGAATATAAATCTGCAACTGGAAAATATAAGGGAGTACAGATTTCAGCTTTATCAACAGGTATAGGAGCTGTCTCTTATACACATCT